>JAKLHU010000358.1 GCA_022709995.1 Verrucomicrobiota bacterium
AGCAGTGCTTCCCGCAGCGGCATGCCGACCATGACGGCCGTCGTGCCCCGGGCTTGCCGCGGGTTGGCCAACGGCAAGGTCAGGCCGATGGCGGCGGCGCGACGAATGAACAGGCGGTTGGTTTTGCCCATGTAGGCGTTGCCTTCATGCAGCACCAGGGGCAGGCGGCGGGGGCGGGCCAGGCAGGCGGGCACGGCCGCGAAACTGCCCATGCCGAGCATGATGTCGGGCCGCAGGCGGTGCAGCATTTTTCGTGCTTGCAGGGTGCAGGCCGCCAGCCTGGGCAGGAAGAGAATGGCTTCGATGGCGTTGGCGGGCAGGCGCACGGCGGGCAGGGCGACCGTTTCGAGGCCGTACTGGGCGGCGGTTTTGGCTTGTTCCGCGACGTGTTTGCCGGCCAGTAGCAGGGTCACCCGGCTGCCATCGCGGGCAAAATCGCGGGCGACGGCGAGGGTGGGATAGAAGTGCCCGCCGGTTCCGCCGCAGGCAATGGCAAGGTGTGCTGGCATGGTGGTGTTACTTGCTGGTTTCAGGTTGGACGGCGGTTGTCGCGGCAGGCGGGAGCGGCCCCGGGAGGGCACGGGATTTGGTCGTGGGGGGAGATCGGCGTTCGCGCCGGGCAAAACAACAATGCCGCCTGGCGCGAACCGGCTTGGTTTTCCGGCGGCAAGGCGGCATGGTCGGAATCATGACCGGCACGGGATCGGCTGGTTTACAAGGGCACGCCCAGATTCTGCCCTTCCCAGTTGGCCGGCGCATTCCAAGGCAGGCTGCCGTCCTGGTCGACCGGGGTGACGCAGGAGGTCATGACGGCGGCCAAAGTCGCCAGCAGGATGGTCAGACCGCAAATTTTCCAAACCGGCAGGGTGTCGGGTGTGCGCATGGGTGCTCTAAAGAATGAAAAGGGCTTTCATTTCCAGGAACTGGAAGGTCAGAACCGCCGCCAGGCCAAGGGCGGCGACGAGCATGGCTATGGGAAACATCAGCTTCATGTTGTCGTCTCCGTGTGTTTAGTTCACCTCGCCGTTGTCGGTCGACTTTTCCTTGGCCGTCAGGTTGACGAAGACCTGGGCGCCTTCCGGGATGCCGGCCACGTCGCCGCGGACGATTTCCACCAGGGAGACTTTCTTTTCGACTTTCTTGACGATGCCGCTGGCCAGGTACTTGCCTTCGCTGGAGATGATGACCGGCACTTCGGCAATGACGTGCTCCTGGCCCATGTCAGCCACGACGAAATTCCATTGCGGGTTGGCGACCAGGACTTTGCCGCTGGTGTTGGGGTCGACGTCCCGGATCGACTCGATGGTTTTGGCGAAGCCGATTTCGGATTCGCCGCCAAGGTCGCGGACTTGTTTTTTGAGGGCGGTGACGTCTTTTTCCAGGGTCGCGTTTTTGTCTTTCAATTCCGCGAAGGCCCCTTCCAGTTCCTGCTTTTCCTGCTTGACTTTCGCCAGATCTTCGATGGTTTTCTTCAATTCAACCAATTTGCCGTTGATGGCGCCGTAGTCTTCCTCCAAGGCGGCCAGGACGTTGGGAAACCCGCGGCCGGACAGATTCTCCACCTGGGCGGTCCAGGTGAATTCGGGGATTTTCTCCGGGGTGGTTTTCAAGGCTGCTTCAAATGCCTTCTGGCGGTCGTTGACGTCCTTGATGGCGGTCCGGAGGTCATCCAGCGGTTTTTTGCAGTCGAAGTCTCCCAGCTTGGTGCCGGTCTCGTTGCCGTCCTCGTCGGTGATTTTGGCTTCGCTGCGGGTTTCCAGGCTGGCCGTGTTCAGTTTCAGGCCGACTTCCGATGAGTAGGCCTTGAGGGCGCCAAGGACGGCGTCGTCGCGGTTGCGGACGGCGGTGGCGTGGGTCTTGGCGTCGGCAATTGCGTTCTTGTAGGAGGAGAGGGTGTTGAGGCTGTCCTGGGTGAGGGCGTTTTCGGGCAGCTGCAAGGCGATGGACATTTCATAGATGGCCAGGGCCAGTTCGCCGCGTTGGGTATTGACGTCCGCCGCCAGTTTGACCGTCGCGTCGATGGCTTTCTGGTATTCGGCCTTGTCGGTATGGTAGGTAGGCCAGCCGAGGGCGCCGGATTCCTTGGTGCCGGGCGCCGCCGGCGTGAAGGTGACCTTGGCGGCCGCGCCGCTGCCCGTCTGGGCGTCAAGCTTCTGGGCCGTGTCCGCGACGCCTTTGGCCAGGACGGCCGCCCGGTCGCGGAATTCCATGCGCCGGCTGGAGACGACGAAACTGAGAGCGGCAATCGCAATGGCCAGTACCGCGACGACTGGGCCGAGAATCATAGCCAATTTACCCATGGAACGGCTTTCCTTTCGATATGGTTGAACCGGTGGCCTGCCAGACCAGTTTTGGATAGTTCATGGTCTGGCGCCAATTTCCGGCAGGCCGGCAAGAAATTCAACTCTATGACTGTGCAAATACTTCAAATTACAAGCGCAAATGGCACTTTGCAAGCCGGAGACTGAGGGATTTTTTCGGGTTGTTTTCGCCCAGGGTGATGTTTTTATATATTAATTCATTTAATTTCAAGATGTTATGTAAAATAACATCCATGTCGTTGGTCGTGTCGCGGCGGTAAAAAAATATGCTGACGGGCGGGTCGGCATGAATCTGTCGTCGCCGGCGGTCTTGCTGTTGCCGGGGGGGGGCTGGTTCATCCTGGAGCCCGTCTGAAAAGCCTAACCGCGATTCCGGCAGCCTTTGCTGTCATGACGGCATGGAGGCCGCCGTCCGCGACACCTTCCTCGCGCGCGACCAATTGGGTGGAGGATCCCCCTTTGGGTGGGTGGGCTTGATTTCTGCGGACGGCGGGAAAAATAGCTGGTCATGACGACGTTTGCCAGCGCTTTTGTGCAGTATCATCTGAAATAGTATCTTTCCCATGACTTGAGACCTCCGAACAGTCCCCAGCCTGGCGTCTGGCGCTTCTTCAGGGACATGAAGCCGATGCCCATGACGTGATGATCGGCAGTAACCTCCTTGCTTCGGTGAAAATCGGCGCCATTTGCGGATGAATCTTTCGACAAAGGCTTTTCGGACGGTCTCTTACTATATCCGGCCGGAACAGCAAACGAAAATCCGCGTTGCTGTTTTCCGTTTCCCTTCTCCACCGCTATAGTATGGCGTTCTTGTCCACGCCGTGCAGAGCGTCGACTTCCGGTTTGACATCCCTGCCCAAGCCACATTTTTCGCATTGTCTCCGCGAGCCCAATTGTCTCCGCGAGCCCAGGTGAACATACTCCAGATCAACACAGCAGACCGCGGCGGCGGCGCCGAAGGCTCGGCCTGGAGCCTCTTCCAGCGTTACCGCCAGCTTGGACA
>JAKLHU010000359.1 GCA_022709995.1 Verrucomicrobiota bacterium
GGCGCTCGGAAGCGGCTTCACGCCGCCCCGGCGGGCGCTCGGAAGCGGCCGCGGGCCGCCGGACGGTGGTCGGGACGATCCAGGTCAACAGCAAGGGGTTTGCTTTTGTCGCCCCCGCAAACGCGCCGGCCGGCACGGAGGATTATTTTGTGCCGCCGGGGCAGACGGGCGGGGCCTTGTCCGGCGACCAGGTCGAGTTGGTTCTTCCCCAGGAAGGCAACACCGGCGCCGTGGGCAAGATTCTGGCGCGGGCGCGGGACACGGTTGTCGGCTGTTTGACCGAGAAGCCGGACGGCGGCTTTGGCATCCGGCCGTTGCGGCGTGACCTGCCGTCCTTTCTTGCCTTGGCCGAGGGTACGGCCGAGGGGGATTTGGGGCGGGCCCAGGCCGGCGACTGGGTGGTGGCAAAGTTGTTGGAACAGACTTCCGACCAGGCCCTGCCGCGGGTGGAAATCACCCGCCGCCTTGGCCGCGAGGGCTCGGTGGCGGCGGATTTGAAAGCGGTTGTCCGGGAATACGACTTGCCGTCCGCCTACACGGCGGTGACGGAAGAGCAGGCGGCGGCGGTGGCTCCGGTGGCGGTGGCGCGCGAGGATTGCCGCGACCTGACGGCGGTCACGATCGACCCGCCGGACGCCAAGGATTTCGACGACGCCCTGTCGGTTGTGCCAGGGCCGCGCCCCGGCCAGTTCACGGTGGTGGTGCATATTGCCGACGTCGCCTGTTATGTGCCGTCGGGAAGCCGGCTGGACAAAGGGGCCAGGACGCGCGGGTTCACGTCGTATCTTCCCGGCCTTACCCTGCCGATGCTGCCGATGGTGCTGGCGGCGGACCGCTGCAGTCTGCGGGAAGGCCAGGACCGTCCGGCCCACAGTGTTTTTCTGCGGATAGACGCGGCGAGCGGCGAGGTTCTGGCCAGTCGCCGGGCCCATACGGTGATTCGCAGCCGCCGGCGCATGGGTTATGATGAGGTTGAGCGTTTTCTGGCCGGCGAAGAACTGCCCGGCCTGGCCGATGATGTGCGAGGCCTGCTGCATCGGCTGGGCGAGTTGTCGGCGGTCATGCGTAAGCGCCGGGCCGAAGTCGAGAGTTTTTTGCCGATGGCCTTGCCGGAGACGCAGGTCTTGTGCGGCGGCCAGCCGCCGGTTCTGGTTGGCCTGCGCAAAGTCGTGGCCAGTCCGGCGCATGAGTTGGTCGAGGAGATGATGTTGGCGGCGAACGAGGCGGTCGCCCGCGAGATGCAGCAGTCGGGTCTGCCGGGATTGTTCCGCAATCATGCGGAGCCAGATCCGGAGCTGATGGAGATGTTTGCGGCCCAGGCGGAAATGATGGGGATGGGGAAAAAACTCCATTTCGATTCGCGTTTGCGGCTGGTTCGCTTCCTGCGGAAGCTGGGCGGCGACAGCGGGTCCCGATTAGTGAACCTGGCCTTGTTGCGCTGCCTGCCGCGCGCGCAGTACCAGGTCAGCAATGCCGGTCACTTTGGTTTGGGCAAGGCCGTGTATTGCCACTTCACCAGTCCAATCCGGCGTTATCCCGACTTGCTGGTGCATCAGCAGCTGCTGGCTCGGGATCTGGGGGCGACCCCGCGGCCCGCGGCGCCGTTGGCGGAGCTGGCCAGCGCATGCAACGCCCGGGAGCAGAATGTCGACCAGGCCGCCTTTGCCGCGGCGGACCGGCTGAAGCTCCGGCATTTGGCGAATCAGGTCGCCGACCAGGCGTCGGCATGCCAGGAGGGAGTGATTTTCCGGGTGGCGGCCGGCGGTCTGACCGTTTATCTGGAGGAATACGGCCTCATGGGGTTCCTGGACATCCGGCATTTGGGCGAGGACCTTTGGCGGTGTGACGAGAAACGGCTGGCGCTGGTCCATCGTCATTCCGGCGAGAAGCGCCGTTTCGGGGACATGATTTACGTCCGGCCGCTGGTGGTTGACACGGTTCGAAACGACTTGCAGCTGGCGCCGGCCGGCGGGCCGAGCGCTTTTTGAATCATGACGGCGGCAGTCATGGCGACGGAAATGGTGTTTGTTGACAAGAGCGATGGCTAAATCAGGAGCGAGAGCGACATGCTGACTTTGGTGATTGGGATATTGACGGCGGCGGCGGTGTGGTTCGGGCTGCATTTTGCCTGGCCCGGCCATCCGTTCTGGAACAGCGTCGCCGCGCTGTTCGGCTTTCTCGGGGTTGGGCTTCTGATCAATTTGCAAGTCAAAAAACGCCTGGAGGCGATTTTTGGCGAGGTGCAGAGCAGCATTCTGGAGACGCAGGAGCATCTGCGCCGGAAGATCACCATGCTGCAGAACAAAATGCAGGGCGGGCCCCGGGTCCAGGCGATGGTGGAAAAGGAGCAGGCCGAGGCCATTATGAAGTCGATCCAAATCCTTGACAAGGTCACGCCATTAAAAAAATGGAATCTCTTGGCGGTGCGGCAGGCGAACACGTTGCGCGGCCAGCTGCTTTTCCAGATCAAGGACTTCGCCGCCGCCGATCCGTATCTGGACAAGGCCATCATCATGGATCCGGTCACGTTGGCCATGAAAATGACCCGTCTGTACAAGCGCGGCCGCTTGGAAGAGGTGGCCAAGTCGTTCCAGAAGGGAATCCGGCGCTTCAAGGATGAGAAGGCGACGCTGATCTACGCGCTGTATTCTTGGATTCTGGTCGAGGAAGGCCGGATTGACGAGGCCGTGGCGACGCTGTTTGAAGCGAAGTCCAAGACCGAGAGCGAGGTCTTGAAGCAGAACTGGGAACATCTGGCCAACGGGCGGTTGAAGCGTTTCAGCAACGCCGGCTTGGGCGAGGAGTGGTATGCATTGCATCTGGAAGCGCCCAAAGCCCCCAGAATTCGCCAGCAGGCCGGAGTCGGCGGCCCCGGTATGGGGCCTTTCCGCTGATGAGCGGGAGAAGCCGACTCATGGACATGAGTGATATCGCGCACTCAGGGACAGGAGCCGGCATTTTTCGACAGCCGCGCGAGCGGCAAAGGCCCTCGAGGCTCCTTGATTATGGTTTCGGTTTGGCCGTGGGGGACTTCAGTAACCCAAGAGTCCATTCGTCCCATTGCCCTATCCATCGTCCCATGCGCCACATATGTCCTATGCGTCCCTGGATGGCATGACACCGCCAGAGTGAAGCGCAGCGGACTGGGGGCGTCAAAGAGGAGTCAACGCTTGGGCGCCTCAGGGCCTGAGGCGCCACCTTGGCGCGCCAGGTCACTACGGCGGCCAGATGCAATGGCTCCTATGTTATATGGCCGGATAACCGGGGAATGGGGAGCAGGCTAAAGATAATGTGTTAAAGTCA
>JAKLHU010000036.1 GCA_022709995.1 Verrucomicrobiota bacterium
TGCAGGCCGAGGAAGACGCCCAGGTGGAAGCGGCGACCGTGGCGGCGTCCGTGGCGCCGGCCACCGGCCCCGACCAGGCCGCGTTCGCCGAGGAACTGCGGTTGCTGGAGCGCATGGCCGCCATCGCCGACGCCGCCCCGAGGCAGCCGTCCACCAGGGCGCGCTCGTCGTCACCGGCGGCCGACGCCGGCGGCACCACGCCACCGCAGTTGCGCTTGACCATCGAAATGGCCCGGCTGGCCAGATTGCCCAGATCGTTCGCCAAATCGGCGTTGTAGCGTTCCACAAACACCTTCTCGGTGAAACTGGCGTCCTGGCCGAGGCTCATGCCGGCCATCAGAAAATACCGGAAGGCGTCAACGCCGTAGCGGTCGATCATGTCCATCGGGTTGACGACATTGTCCAGCGACTTGCTCATCTTGGTATCGCCGACCAGCCACCAGCCATGCGCAAACACCGTCCGCGGCAGCTCGACGCCCATCGCCATCAGCATCGTCGGCCAATACACCGTGTGCGTCGTCAAGATGTCTTTGCCAATCAGATGGTACGACGCCGGCCACCAGGTCCGGAATTTCTCCTCGTCCGCCAGGTAGCCGACGCCGCTGATGTAGTTGACGAGGGCGTCGAACCACACATAGGTGACGTAGTCGCGGTCAAACGGCAGTTCGATGCCCCAGCTCAGGCGCGACTTGGGGCGGCTGATGCACAAATCGCCCAGGGGCTGCTTCTTCAGGAAGCTGAGCGTCTCCTGGCGCCGGTGGGCCGGCTGAATGAACTCCGGATGCGCATCGATATGCGCAATCAGGCGCTCCTGGTAATTGCTCATCCGGAAGAAGTAGCTGCGCTCCTCCAGTTCCTCAACCCGCCGGTGGCACTCGGGGCAACAGCCGTCCACCAGGTCTTTTTCGGTAAAAAAACGCTCGTCCGGCACGCAGTACCACCCTTTGTAGCTGGCCGAGTAGATCTGCCCGCGGGCCATCAAATCGCTCAGGATGGCGCTGACAACCTTCTGGTGGCGTTCCTCGGTCGTCCGGATGAAGTCGTTGCAGGTGATGCCAAGGCGCTCCCACAATTCCTGGAAGCGCTTCACGGTCTCGTCGCAATGCTCCTGCGGCGTCACGCCATGCTTTTTGGCGGCCAGCTGGACTTTCTGGCCGTGCTCATCGGTGCCGGTCAGAAAAAAGGTCGGCCGTCCCAGGAGGCGGTTGTAGCGGGCCAGGACATCGGCCAGAATCGTCGTATAGGCATGACCAATATGCGGCTTGTCATTGACATAGTAGATTGGCGTGGTGACATAAAAGGTGTTTTCACCCATAAGGCCGAGCCTCCAGTTAGGCGTCCTCAATACTCATAATCTGAATTAATGCTGATGACATGTCGCGAGGGTGGAGGCCAGAGCGCGGGCCCGCTCCATTCCCGGCGACCAGGTCCTGGCGCCGCGACTTGGGCATGAGCGGGACGCGGCGGTGTCGTCGTCAAAGCAACGCCTCGGCCGGGCGCCCAACGGCTCGCCGCCCCTGCTTTCCGGAGAGTGTGGCGCCACTGCTTTCCGGTTCCCGGAGCGCGTTGAAGCCAAAGCAAACGGGCAGGGCCTTCTCGGCCCTTGCCCGTTCTCGATCTTTCGGCCCGGCCGGACTGGCCAGCCGAACGGGCCATGCCCGCCGGTCAGGTGATGATCTGCTTGCCGACTTCGCGATCCCAGAACAAGGCGATGGCCAGAAGCATGAAAAAGACATTCATAATCACGACATAGATGCCGCCATAAATGACATAGCTGACCGGGATGGCCTTCTTGGCGGCCAGGGCGTCCGCCATCCAGAACAACTGCCAGTTGGGGATGAATGCGTACATGGTACTAGCCAAGAAACTGCCCCCGTCCGGGTAGGGGGACACATAGGTGCCGCCCGTCGGCACGCGCGGCGGATTGTTGGAGCGACGGAAGACATACGACACGAACGCAGCGTCCAATCCCTTGGCGGACCGCGGAACCGTCGCGGCCTCGTCCAGGATCTGGCGCTTGTCCCAGGTCTGGCTTTCAAGGTCGTAAATCGCCAGGTGGCGGGCCGGGCCGTCCAAGTCGGCGGCGGCGTTCTTCCATCCGGCCCGGTCATTCCAGAGTTTTTCCGGCTGGGCGCCCATCACGGACAACTCGCCCGGGCTCTCCTGGTCGCTCCAGACGACGAAAGCCTCGCCGGCGTCGACCTTTTCGGGGCGTTCCCATTTGCCGACGGCGCCCATCTCGGTCGGCGCAAATCGGTATTGGCTGACCCAAAGCGCCGCCTTGCCGCCCGGAACCGTGTCGCTCCAGGGCTCGCGGGTGTGGCGGCCAAGCAAGTAGTCCGACATCAGGCCGACCATGAACAAAACCGAGCAGATCAGCAGATTGCTGACCAGATTGAAGCGTGTCGACAATGCCGTCGCCAGACTGGCCATGGCCCAGACGGAATACAGGATCAACACCAGCGCCGGGACGATGTACAGCGCCAGGCCGGGATGCTCCTCCCCGTACGACTCGTACCTCAAAAAATGCGCCGCGACGGCGACCGCCGGAATCAGGATCATCATCGCCAGCACGGTGGTCATCGGGAACGACGACCTGGTCACGTAGTTGTGCACCGCCGCCAGGGCGAAACTGAGGGCAATCGCCCCAAAATAAAGCCCCATGACCTTCAAGTCAAGCCGGAACTGGTCGGCCGCGATCCGCAAACTGATCAAGGTCGCCAGCGAACTCAAAAACCAGAACACCGAAGTGGCGCCAAGGATGCCCAGGATCTTGGCGACGATGAACACCGGCCGCCGCACCGGCTTCGACAGCAGCAGCAAGGCCGTGCCATTGTCGATTTCCCGGGAAATGGCGTAACTGGCAATGAGCACCGCGATGACCCAGCCGAAGATCATGGTCGTGGCCATGGCGCTGTCCACGACCAGCTTCTCCTGGGCGCGGAAGACAAACATGCTGAACACGGGGAACATGCCGATCATGCACATCGCGCTCAGCAGCACCAGCAGAAAAATCGGCTCGCGCAGGCTTTCCCGGAACGTGTTCTTGGCGATCTGGTATAAGGCGGTAAACATGGACACTCCCTGTCAGTCGGCCGGCAGCGAGGCGCCGGTCAGCGCCCGACAATACCGGAAAAATCATTGCATCAACGCGGCCGGTCCAGACCTCGGACGGTCAGCCGCTCAGGGCACCGCCGGCTTCCGGCCGGTCAGTCCTTGGGGCGAACGCCACTCTCGGTCAACCGGCCGCGGAATTCCTCGTACTGCTTCACCAGCTGCTGGTGCTTCAGCCAGTCGCCCAGCATCGCCGCGTTCTTGAGCCAGTCCTTGCTGTCCAGCATCATCACCGAATAACGGCTGCGCGCCATGTCGACAAACGCCGGCGGCACAAAATCGTCCCCGCCGAGAAACACAATCCGCTTCGGGTTGATGAACTCGATGAATTCGAGATACTTCTCGCTGTCCATCGAGGTGGCCTTGCCGCCGGCCTGCAGGTAGAACAGCTGCTGGCTGCCGTCGACGTCCGGCGAGAACAGCAAAATCGGCTGCTTCGTCCGGTACTGCGCCAATTCAACCAGAAGGCGTGACTCCAGATAGTTGCCGGTCACCATCAGGGTATGCGCCTGCGACCGGCCAGCCCGCTTAAAGGGGTTCAAGCTCAGAGCCCAGGCGCTTCCGGCCATCGACAGCATGACAACCACGGCGGTCAAGGCGACCAAAATGCTCTTTTTCATCTTCATTAGCTCCAATTCTTGCGGTGATCCACTTGAGATAACTCAAATTCAAGTTAAAGTGTACAACAGGCCTGATACCTACCGCTTGACCGCAGTCGGTGCCCGGAACCCTGCTCATCTATTCCGTCAAATAATATACTATCGCAGAAATCCGCTAACTTTCAAGCGCCGAAATCCCCCTTCGTGAAAAAATGACTTCCGCCGACGCCTGCCGGAGACGTCGCGTTTAGAAATCTTTTCCCCCTCTGGCCGCGCCGGCTCTGGCTGCTCGACTCCTCTGAAATTTCTCCACTCCCATGTCCGAACACCCCTCCCCTCTTCTCAAACTCGGCCCTGGCCATGACCGGCCGGCGATGGCCATTTTTCTGAGCGGCAGCGGCAGCAATGCCGAAATGCTGCTCAAAACCATCCAGGCACTGCCGAAGCCGCCCTTGACCGTCAAGGCCCTCGTCACGGATGCGCCGCTGACCAGCCGCGCCCACGAACTGGGGGCGCGCTACCACCTGCCGGTCGTTGCCTCCGACATTCGCGAATTCTACCTGCGCCGCGGGGAAAACAGAGTCTCCATCGCGACTCCCAAAGGCCAGGAAATCAGAAATGCCTGGACCGATGACTTGCGAGCCCGCATCGCGCCGTTTGAGCTCGACTTCGCCGTTTTCGCCGGCTTCGTCCCCCTCACCAACCTGACTCGCGATTTCCCCTGCCTGAACGTCCACCCCGGCGACCTGACCTGCCGGAAAGAGGGCAGACGCCTCCTGGTCGGCCTGCACACGGTCCCGATCGAGCTGGCCATTCTCGCCGGCCTGGACCACCTGCGCAGCAGCGTCATCATCGCCCAGACGTATTCCGGCCAGGGCGGCGAAATGGACAGCGGCCCCATCCTCGGCATCTCCCCCAAGGTTCCGATTGACTTCCAGGGCAGCACCCTGGCCGAGCTGCAGGCGATCTGGCGCGAGCGGCCGCCGCAAAGGCCGAAGGGCGGCTATGCCGACAAGCTGGCGCAGATCGCCGCCGCCAACCAGGAAAACCTGAAGCAGGCCGGCGACTGGGTCGTCCTGCCGCAAACCGTCTGCGATTACGCCGAGCAGCGTTTTGCCCTGGACGGCGAGGGGCGGCTGCTTTTCCGGTCCGGCGATGCCTGGGTCGGGGTCACCACCGTCGTCTACCACCAGGACCAGCATCGCGAACTGATTCCCCCCACCCCTTGAAAGTTCCTCCCCACCATCAACATGCACCTGTTCACCTGCCTTGTCCTCCTGTTCATCGGTTTGCCCGCCATCGAGCTGCTCTGCTTTGTTGTCATCGGCCGTGAAATCGGCTTGCTGCCCACCCTCGCCATCATCTTTGGCACCGGCCTGCTCGGCGCGTATCTGGCCCGCTCCGAAGGGCTGCGCGCCTGGCAGCAGGTGCAGCAAACCCTGGCCGCCGGCCGGAATCCCTCCCGCCAGGTCCTGGAGGGGCTGGCCATCCTCGTCGCCGGCATCGCGCTGATCCTGCCCGGCTTCTTCACTGACCTGATTGGACTTTGCCTGCTGCTAGCCCCGACCCGCCGGGCCGCCATCGCCCTCCTGCTGCTGGCCTTCCCCGGCCTCCGGCCCCTCGCCGGCGCCCCCGCTGCCGCCGGCGGGCAATCCCATCCCGGCCCGGACTTCCCGCCCGCCCCGAAAGCCAGCGAACAAATCATCGATGTGACGCCACGGGAAGTCCAAGACTCGAAGCTGAACCCGTAGAAAACCGAATCCATCCCCCGCCGCCAGCAACGCAGGCCCCACCTCCCCCGGCCGGCCGCCGTTTCCCCCTTCGGC
Organism: Verrucomicrobiota bacterium; assembly: GCA_022709995.1. Classification (GTDB taxonomy): domain Bacteria; phylum Verrucomicrobiota; class Lentisphaeria; order Oligosphaerales; family Oligosphaeraceae; genus JAAZKI01. The sequence goes on from JAKLHU010000036.1 coordinate 5,540, forward strand.
CGACTGCCATCATCGTGCCCCCCAAACTCCCCCCCCATCTCCATCCCGGTCCCGGCCAGCGCCTGTTCGCCTGGAACGGCGTCGCCTTCCTGACTCCAAAAAGCTGGGAGCTGGCCAATGCCGAACTCTATAAGGGCGTCTCGCGGATCGTGCTCGAAGACGACGCCGGCCCCCGCCTGGAGCTGGACTGGTTTTCGACTGACGACGACATCTCCCGCGACAAAGTGCAAAAACGCTGCCAGAAACAGTCGCGCGCCCTGACCGAGGCCGCGGAAAAAGTCCTCGAAATCGACGGGCTGAGCCGCGAATGGACAGCCCACGAATACCGCCTGCCGCCTGCCGCCGTCCTCGTCGTCGGCTATTGTCTGCCCAGCCCGGAAGGGCGGCCGTTCGCTTTCTTCCGGCTGCATTTCCCGGCCGGCCACGCCGAAGCGCCGGCCGTCACCTTCCGGGCCGTTGCCCAGTCCTTCTCCTGGTGGAAGACCGGCATCGCCCCCTGGGCTTTCTACGACGTCGCCTTCTCGCTCAACCGCGATTACCACCTCGCTTCAACCGCCCTCCAGGCCGGGCGCAAAATGCTCGCCTTCGAATGGCGCTGGCGCCGGCTCTTCATCTGGCATTTCTCGCTGGCCGACTACATTCTCCGAACCCAGACCGCCGCCGAATGGTGCCGCGACTTCCTCAATGCCTGCAAATTCCTGCCGGTCCCCAGCTGGCGCGTCGACGACCAGGGCAAGCTGGTCTGCCGGCGCCGCAAACTCTACTGCCTCGGCCAGTTCGAGGAAATCGGCCGTCTCTGCTTCCAATACCAGGCCGTATGCCGGCATCTGCCGGAGAAAAACCAGATTGTCCTCTGGGTCATCCACTACCGCCGACCAGCCGACCTGCAGCACCTGGCCGAAGCCTTCCCCGACCACGACCACACCCCCCCGGAAAAACGTTAAGGACGTTGACTGCCATGCTCCACTTTGACTTTCACGACCGAACCGCCATCGTCACCGGCGGCACCCGCGGCATCGGCGCCGCCGTGACCACGGCCCTGCTCGCGGCCGGCGCCCGCGTGATCGCCGTCTATGCCGGCAACCACGACGCCGCCAAGGCCTTCCAGGAACGGCATCCCGCGGCCGACGGAAAGCTCGAACTGGCCTGCTTCAACGTCGCCGACTACCAGGCCGCCGAAACCTTCTACCACACCCTTGACGACCAAAACCGCCAGCCCGACATCCTCGTCAACGGCGCCGGAATCCGCCGCGACGCCATCGTCGCCATGATGCCGGAGCAGGATTGGCGCCACGTCCTCGACGTCAACCTGACCGGCGCCTTCATCATGGCCAAGCTGGCCGTGATGCGAATGTCCAGAAAACGCTATGGCCGCATCATCAGCATCACCTCGCCGTCCGGCCGCATCGGCTTCGAAGGCCAGGCCAACTACGCCGCCTCCAAGGCCGGGCAAGTCGCCTTCACCAAGTCGCTGGCCAAGGAAGTGGCGAAACGCAACATCACGGTAAATTGCGTCTCGCCGGGCTTCATCGACACCGATTTCATCAGCGCCCTGCCGCAAGAACAACTCGCGGCATACCGCGAAATGATTCCGAAAAAACGCTTCGGAAAAGCCGAGGAGGTGGCCCAGGCAGTCCTGTTCCTGGCCACCGAGGAAGCCGACTACATCACCGGCGCCGTTCTCGAAATCTCCGGCGGCTTGAGCTGAACGCCGCCACTGGCGGCCCGGAGCGCCCGCCAGCCTGCCCCCGCCGCCGCCCCGGGCGGCTTCGCGCGATATTGGCGCCCGGCCTTTGCTTTTTCGACGTTCGTGGATAAATTTTCTCCTCAACTGGAACGGCCCTTTGCCCTCTCTACCGTCATCAGGAGTGACTGCCATGCCTAAAACCCTGTCCCTCGCCTTGCTGGCCCTTCTCGCCCTGGCCCCCGGACTGCCCGCCCAGGATGAACAAAACGACGTCTGGGACAACAAGCCCCTTGGCCCGACCGTGCCCGTGCCGCCCATCGGCCCGCCGCGGGTCAACCGCGAACTGAAGGCCAACCGCGTCAGCCAAAACCGGCCCGGCGCACCGGTCCTGCTGGCCGAAAACGGCCGCGCCCGCGCCGCCATCGTCATCCCGGCGAAAAGCGACGACCGCCAATACGCCGCCGCCGAGCGCGCCGCCGGCCTTCTGCAGGCGAAAGTCCGCGCCGCCAGCCAGGCGACGCTGCCCATCGTCAACGATGGCGACCAACAGCCCTGCCGCCTCGAAAACGGCAAACTGCGCGTCGCCGCCGCCAACGACGTCTTCGACTACGCCGTCCTCATCGGCGACAACCGCTTTGCCGCCGAGAACGGCGTGGCCACGAAGGACCTGCCGGAAGAAGGATTCCTGCTCAAGGTCGTCGACAACGCGGTCTGCATCGTCGGCGACCACGACAGCGCCATCTACGCCGTCATCGACCTGCTCGAACAGCATGGTTTCCGCTCCCTTTGGCCCGGCGAACTGGGCACGATCGTGCCGAAGCTGCCGACCTTCGCGATCCAGCCGGTCCAAGTCAGCGACGCCCCGGCCCTGCATCAGCGCAACATGCGCTCCGCCGACACCTACAAGCCGCGCCCCTGGAGCCTGCCGGCCGACCGCCAGGACTGGTTCACCCCCGCCGAACTGGGCCCATATGACGATTACGGCGACCGGCCCCTGACCGGCCTCTACAACCTGAAGTTCGCGCCCCGGCACATGCAAAACTGGGCCCCGGCCAAGGCCGACTGGTCGCTCTGGCACCGCCTCGGCGGCTCCCGCAAAGTCGGCGCCGGGCATTCGTACGGCTACACCTGGGAAAAATACGGCCGGGACCACCTCGACTATTTCGCCTTGCTCAAAAATGGCAGCCGGCACCCGCTTCCCGCGGACAAACCGCAGCGCGTCCAGCTCTGCTTCAGCAAGCCTGAGGTCATTGAAGCGCTCGCCAACGACCGCATCGAAGCCCTCAAGGCCGGCACCGCCACCGCCGCCGCCCTCTCGCCGGAAGACGGCGGCGGCGGCAACGCCCCCTGCATGTGCGTCCGCTGCCGCAAACTCGACGTCGCCAACGCGGAGCCGATCACCCTGCCCAGCGGCGACCCCTATGCCGCCATCTCCGACCGCTATTTCCACTGCTTCAACCAAATGACGGAAAAAATCATCGCCGCCGTCCCGGACGCCCAGGTGGCCGTGATCGCGTATTCGCAATACCGGAACGCCCCCCTGGTGACGGAAATCCACCCGAAACTGATCGTGGGCTTCGTCGGCCTGAGCTATCATGACGCCGACTACAACCAGAACTGCCGCGAACACTGGGACCGCTGGGCCAACAAAGCGATGCGGCTCTACTGGCGCCCAAACCTCTTCTACGGCACCAAAGCCATCCTGGCGGTCTACGCCACCGAACTGGCCCGGGACATCAAGCATCTCTATCAGACCGGCATGATCGGCACCGACATCGACACCTTCGGCCAGGACTGGGCGACGCTCGGGCTGAACTACTACATGGTCCCCAAACTCCTCTGGAACCCGGCCGCCGACCCCGAGGCGATCATCCAGGACTACTGCCAGGCCGGCTTCGGACCCGCCGCCGCCGCCATCCGCGAATACTTCGCCGAGGTGGAGAAGATCAGCCGCCGCGCCGCCCAGGAAGTGTCCGCCCGCGCCAAAGCCCAGGCCATGGCCGACGCCGACAACGACGACCCGGCCAAAGGCCGCCTCCACTGGGCCGCCTTCTCCGCCGCCTATTCCCAGGCGGACTACGACCGCCTCCACGCCATCCTCGACCGCGCCCAGCAAGCCGCCAAGACGGACGAGGCCATCCCCCAACGCGTCGACTTCCTCCGCGCCGGCCTCAACTTCACGGCCATCCGGGCCCGGGCCTTCGACGTCTGTTTCCAGAACCCCGGCAGCAAAGAGGATAAAATCGCCGCGGTCAACGCCCAGTACGACTTCTTCAAAACCCTTTACCTGAAGTACCCCTTTGCCGTCAATGTGGCATTCCTGGGCTGGTGGGACGCCAACACCTGGACCAAGCAAGGCCTGAAAATCACCCCCGAGAACGCCCTGCTCGACCGTTGACAGACCTCCCGCCCGCTTCGCCGTCCCGCCGGGAGGCCCGCCGGACGGGCGCCTTGAACGCGCCGGCGGCCGTCATCATGGCTCCTCCCCCGGCCGCCATGACCCTCTTATCCGTCCAGTGCAACCCTCCCCGGCAGTTCACCTCATGCTGTTCCCCTCCGCCAGACAGAATCTGCGCCTTTTTGCCCGCCTCGACTGGCTGGCCCTGCTTCTGCAGTTCGTCCTGCTGGTCATCGGCGTCTTTTTCATCTACGGCATCGGCCAGAAGGCCGGAGGCGATCTGGCCGTCAAATGGTCCCGGCAAATCATGTGGATCCTGGTCGGCGGCGGCGTCTATGCCGCCGCCACCCTGGTCGACTACCGGACCCTGGGCAAATTCTCCTGGGCCTTCTATCTGCTGGCGCTGGTCGGCTTGGCGATCGTCATGCCGCTGGGAACGGTTCTGAATGCCTCCCGCAGCTGGCTGAACATCCCCGGCCTCGGCATGCTGCAGCCGTCGGAGCCAGGCAAGGCCGCCACCCTCCTGTTCGCCGCCTGGAGCCTGTCCCACCCCCTCCTC
>JAKLHU010000360.1 GCA_022709995.1 Verrucomicrobiota bacterium
CACACGACCTCATAAAGTATTTAATGTAAACCGTCCTGACCATTTCAGCAAGGCCGAAAACAAAGAATCCGCACCCCCTCGACTGGATCTGACCGAAAGACGTGACCGGGGGAGAAGGCGACCCGGAAAGGAGGCGACCAGATTTTCCCCGCCCGGCCGACATCCCAACACCACAACGCGTTATACAGCAAATTACGCATCATTCACGACCGGAGACCCGTGCTATCTGGGCGCAGAATGTGACACGAGCCGGCAATCTGCGCGAACCGGCCATCGACAAAGCGCACATTGAAGCTAAATTACGTGACCATCGCGGCGTTGAGACATGCCACCTCCCTTCGGCATTTTCCCGTGCCCACCAGTCGCCATCCGCACCCACGCCATCGGCCACGCCCCACCTGCCGGAAGAAGGAGTCAGCCATGACACATCAAATCTCCCTGACTGCTTGCGCCATCGTCCTGACCAGCGCCGGCACCCTCGCCGGCGTCTTCCCAATCCCGCTGCCGGACGGCCTTGACTACGCGGCCCATGCCGATTGCCATGCCAACACGGCCAAGGCCAAAATCGACTCCGGACCGCGGCAATGGCTTGCCGTCGGACTGAAAGGCGGACAACACCTCGCCTGGTCCGACCACGACACTCTCGAATGGGACTTCACCGGCGAAAATCTCGACGTGTTCTTTCGGCAAGGCGACCGCCCCTTGAGCTACGTCATCGACGGCCAAGCCGTCACCGGCAAAACACCGCCCGGCAATCGTTCGGTGTACCGTCTTCCCCCCCTGGCCTCCGGGCAACACCGCCTGACCTTGCACAAGCCGGCCGCCCCCCAGGAGATTTACGCCCTCTGCGCCTGGGCCGATCTTCCGCACCCCGCCCGGCTGACATCGCGGCCGATTCTGCTGCCCGAGGGAGCAACCCGGGTCCGCGCCGAATGCTCCGGCGGCCAGGCCGAAGTCGTGCAGCAAGGCCACCTGGCCACCGTCACCGTCCAATTTCAGGCAACGCTCACAGACCTGACCCTGAAATGGGACGGCGAGGGCGAGGCCGGCTTCGCACCGGTACGCTTGCATTCGCCGGCGACCGACCTGGAGGTCTGGACCGCCGACAACCTGACCAAGGTCCTGCCCGATTCCAAGCCGTCCGCGAACACGCCCGCGCACCTCGACCTGTATGGCGCCGCCGGCGAAACCGTCACTGCCCAAATCGTGCTGCGCACCACCCGCCCAGACGGCCCCATCGCCAAAATCACCGCCAGTTTCCCGGACACGGTCGCGCGGCTCGAAGCCTGGTTCCAGGACTTCGTGCCGCTCGATTTCAACAGCGCTCATCTGGAAACCGCCCACCGGATCGTGAATGCCCCGGCCCTGGTACCGGATCCGCTCCGCCTTCACGGCGCCGCACCCCTCTGCCCAAATCAATCCCGGCCGGTCTGGCTGCGCTTCACGATACCGGCGCTGGCGCCGCCCGGCCAAGCCGAAGGCAGCATCCGCATCGCCCTGCCCGACGGCGTCACCTTCGTCCCCGTCACCCTGGACATCAAGCCCTTTGCCCTGCCGCCGCCCGGAACCTTCGGACTGTATTCACAGGCGTCAGCCTTCCATTTCTGGGAAATCGCCGGCGATCTGTTCGAGCTCCACGACCCGCTGCGCAGCGGCGACCCGGAGCCGGAATGGTGGTCGCTCTTCGACCACTGCCTCGACCTCATGCACGACCAGCGCCAGAACATCGTGGAGTACTCGTGGGCATATCTTTTCCCCGGCCTGATCAACTCGCGCCAGGACGACCAGGGGCGCTGGTCGTTCGACTACGACTTGTTCGACGCCTGCTACGGCCGCATCTTCAAGCGTTTCGCCGACATGCCGCACTTCCGCGTCACCATACCCTTTGAATATGGCATCCGCAACCCCCAGGCGGCCTTCCACTTCAACGACCCGAAACGCCGCATTCCCGTCTGGGCCGACTATGAACGCGGCGTCACCACACCGGAGGCCGAGGCCTATCTGGCCGCCCTCCTCCCCGATTTCGAACGCCATCTCCAGAAGCGCGGATGGATGGGAAGACTCTTCTTCCGGATTGGCGACGAACCCGACGACGACCACATCCAGAAATACCGGAGCGCGGTCGCCACCCTGCGCCGATTCATGCCATCGGTCCTGATCCAGGAATCCTTTTGCCGAACGGAGCCGGCCCGGGCGCTGATCAATGACGTCGACATGGGTGTCGTCCATATCGGTCAGCTCGCCCGCCTGCTGCCGGTTCTCCAGGAGCGCCTGGCCCAGAGCCGCGCCGCCGGCGTCTACACCACTTCAAGCGCCGGCCACCTCCTGGGCGCCTTTCTCGACGCCCATCCTCTGAAAATCCGCCTCAAGCCCTGGCTGTGCTATCTCTACGGCTTCACCTTCAACAACGACTATGGCTGGTATGCCAGCAAAAACATCGACCCGGCAATCTATCCTTCCCTGCCCATGAATGCCATGTCCTGCCCGGGAGAATATGCCAAAGTCTACCCGGACCAGTTCCGACGCACTGTCCACCCGTCCCTGCGAACCGAGATCATGCGCGACTCCCGCCAGGACTACGATGCTCTCGCCCTGCTCGAAAAGGCCAACCGCGACGCCATGGCACGATTGGATCTGACCGAAAACGACTACGACCCCAGGAGCGACAGCCGATTCTTCTGCCGGGAGCTGATCCCCAGCCTGGAGGCCTTCACAACCTCGCCGGAACAGTTTGCCAAAATCCGGAAGATTCTGTACGACACCCTGGCCGGCGCACTGTCCGAGCCGCCGGCACTGGTGCAGACCAGCCCGGACAACGCCGACCCGATTGAAGCCGGGCCTGTCGAAGTCCGCGTCCTCACCATCCCGGGGGCAGTCGTCACCGTCAATGGCCAACCCGCCCCGGCAGGCAAGGCCGGCGTCTGGCTCACTGACACCGGCCGGCTCCTGAACATCGAGGTGAACGGCAAAAAAACACACAAGCTGTTCCGGGTCAAAAACGACGCCACCCTGGACTTCGCCGCCGCCCTCCGGCGCTTCTCGAATTATGACCGGGACGCGGATGCCTTCCGCAACGTCCTGAAGAACTACCAGGACGCCATCCAACGCTTGGACATGACGGCGGCCAATGCCATCCGCCAACGCCTGCCGTCGCTGCGCGCCGAGGCCGAGGCACTCTATGTCCGGCAACATCTGAACCACGTTTTTCGACGTCTGACCGGCGACCTCCGAACCGACGCCCTGGACCAGGTGCGACAACTTCTGGCCGATGGCAAAACCGCTGAAGCCGCCATGCTGA
>JAKLHU010000361.1 GCA_022709995.1 Verrucomicrobiota bacterium
GAGGCGGAACTGCAGGCGGGTGGGGTCGCAGTGGAGGGCGCTTTTCCAGCGACCGCCGAAGGTGCCCGACATGTTGGGCGGCTCATTCGAGCTCAGATTGCCTTCGCGGAACCAGGAGACGCCCAGGTCGACGCAGTCGGCCCCGTCGGGCCGCGGTCTGGGGGCTTCGAAGGGGATGCCGTCAACGCGGAACAGCTGGCCGCGCTTGAGTTTCTGGTCGCCCTTGGCGTTGCAGCGCTGGCGGATGTCGACCGGGAGGAAGTCCGGCGGCGGCGTGCCGGGGCGTTCGGCGACCAGGGATCTGAGTTCGGCGTCCGGCGGCAGGGTGATTTCGATTTGGGCGCCGTTGACTTCGGCCGTGGCCGGCTGGTCGCGCAGCAGCATGTTGTCGAACGTCCATTGCAGGCGGCCGTTGCGCACGGCGGCGGTGACGGGGTAGAAGTCGGCCGCCATGGGGCGTTGGTCGCGGGCCTGGTAATAGAAGGACCAGTCGGCCACGTTGGCCGGCAGCCGGAAGCGCGGCTTGAAGAGACCGCCGGGCGTGTATTCGTCCAAGCTGTTCTGGTATTCGCGTTTTTCCCACCAGTAGAGCAGGCGGTCTTCCGGCTGGCTGCCGCCGGGGTAGGCTTTTCGGAAGGACACCAGCCCTTCCGGGTCCAGGTGGCGCCAGGCGAAATACGATCCGCGGTTGATGATTTCCAGCGCTTCCTGACCGCGGCCGGTGGTGAACACGGCCTTGGCCTTTTCCGGCAGGCGCAGCTCGACCGTGAGGCGCAGGTCGTCGGCCAGGGCGATCGGGCAGGGTATGGAGAGATTCTTGCCGGTGGTGTTTTTGATGATTTCGCCGGCGAACATGCAGCGGTACAGGGAAAAGGCCTCCAGCCGCTGCGGATCGCGCGGTCCGGCTGGCTTGGCCATGGCCAGTTCCGTGGCGGCGGCTTGAACCAGCGCCGGCGGGGATTCCAGGGTGTGGTTGAGGGGCGCGTCAAGAATGAGCATAGGGTGGTTTCGCTTTTCCGGCAAGGGCGGTGGTATGTCCGTTGGGTCTGGCCCGGCCAGTCGGCGACAGGCGACCGGACGATGATGACAACATCAATATTATACAATATCGACCAGCCAAAATCAATCACACCGGCGCCCCGGCGCCCGAGGTGGAGGTAATCGGTCAGCGATTGAGAATTGAGCGATAGATGAGTCAACGCTTGAGCGCCTCAGGGCCTGAGGCGCCTACTTGGCGCGCTTGGCCACTTGGACCGCCATTATCAATGGGTGACCGATTACAGGAGAAGTCGCAATCCCTGGCTTTAGGTTTGGACGGCCTCGCTGATGTCTTTGCCGCCCGGCGGCGATTGGCTCCAGGCCGTGTCTATTCTTGTCGAATGTCTGCTGTCGTCCATTATTGTCCACTCTTGTCCACTGCCCACGGTCGACTATGGCAGTGTCGGCGGGACCGCGAGTGGTCACAAAGGCATACCCGAGGTGGAAATTAATTTGTTATATAGGCTTGTTTTATTGTTATATTTATCGTACAATGCTTATAAAGACATACGTTGGATGTGTTGCTTTTGTCACCATTATTTAGCTGTCAGACAGCGAGGCCGGCCATGAGCAGGAAGCATCGGTTTACCTTGATCGAGTTGCTGGTGGTGATTGCGATCATAGCGATTTTGGCGGCGATGCTGCTGCCGGCCTTGAGCAAGGCGCGGGAAAAGGCGCGCTCGATCACGTGCACCAACAACATCCGGCAGTCGCTCGTTTCGCACATCATGTACGCCGCCGACTATGAGGACGTGATTGGGATTCAGATCGCCACCAGTTCGTCCTGGATCGACCACTTGGCCGAGGGCGGCTACATGTCGAGCCGGACGGTGCCGGATGAGGCGATCTGCCCGGGCCGTGACACCTTCAAGTTCAAATGCAAGTACTGCACGCTGGGCGCCAAAATGAGCCCGGGTCACGCCCCGGCCGGGATATTCATCCTTCTGACCAGTTCGCGCAATCCCATATATCAAGACGCCTTTCTGGTTGCCAAGAAGGTGCGGCAGCCGGGCGATTTCATTGTTCTGGGTGACAGCTACAAGGGCGCTGGCGGCCATTTCCACTACAACTCCTATCAGACGTCGTACGTCTACCTCACCTCCGGCACCGCCTTCAGCTTTTCGGCCGGCGTGCATGGCGGCTCCGGGAATTTCGGCTATCTTGACGGCCACGCCGGCGCGCTCGCCAGTCCGTATGCCGTCGCCGAGAAGCATGTCGCCGAATACACGGCCCAGGGCCTGGCCTACACTGGACAAGTCTGGGTGTATGACAAGAACAACGTCCTGATCAGAGCCAAATGAAGGTTTTTTCCGGCCGGGCGATCCGGCGCCCAGAGGAATGGTTTTTTCCAGGTGCATATCATTCTGAGTCGCAACCACCACCAAGAGGGATCGGCGACATGAAACGTTTTTTCACCCTGATCGAACTGTTGGTCGTCATCGCCATCATTGCCATTTTGGCGGCGATGCTCCTGCCGGCCTTGAGCAAGGCGAGGGACAAGGCGCGCGGCATCAGCTGCATCAGCCAGCTCAAGCAGTGCTCCCTGGCCTCGACCTTGTATGCCGACGAGTATGAAGACTGGGGTTCGCCACGGTACCGCTACCCCTATAACGCGACCGGACCCAACGGGACGATCGTCAACTCGGAATGGCGCTGGGCTGGCGGCCTCTGGACCATGGGCTATCTCCCCACCATGAAGGTGTTCCACTGCCCGGTCGTGCTGCCGCTGCTGTATGCCCTGCCGACTTCACTGGTGCCGGAAGGCGGGCTGGACCGACTTATCGGCGGAAACTACTCCTATGGCATGACGACGAATAACAAGGAGACGGCTGGTTCGGTCCGGTTCAGCCAGATCGCCAACCCTTCGGCCAGCATTTATTTTGGGGACAGCATCTACTATGTGACGTACAACAGCACCAATCAGTGGGCGGCATCCTATAGTATCGAGCACTTTGCGACACCGACGGTCGACACGCAGCGCACGGCGCACTGCCGGCATGGCGGCCGGGCCAACGCCGCCTTCTACGACGGCCATGCCACGGCCGCCGACAAGGGCGAATGGCGCGCTTCCGGCATTACTGGCGGCCGCACTCTGACCTATGGCCCGATCGGATTCTGAACCGCGGCACGTCCTCGCCGCATGCGCACCGCAGTAGTCGCCTCGAAGTAGGCGCCTCAGGCCCTGAGGCGCGGTCGAATGGTTGCGCGGTCAGCTTTCGGGCCTTGCCATGGCCGCCGCGTTCACGCAATCGGTC
>JAKLHU010000362.1 GCA_022709995.1 Verrucomicrobiota bacterium
ACCTCGATCTCGATGTCGTGCGGCGCCACGTCGTGGCTGCGCAGCACCGCCACCAGGCGCTCGACGCAGCCGCGCTGCTTGAGCTCCACCCCGCTCATGTTGATGGCGATCGGCGGCACGTCCAGGCCCAGGTTGCGCCAGACCTTGCCCTTGACCGTCACGATGTCCGTCCAGCCGTCATTGTCATAGTCGTAGCACAACGCCGCGCCGCCGCCGGAGAGGCCGGCCGCCGCCGTGATCTCCACCAAACGGCATTCGCCTGGCACGCTGTCGTTGCGAAACAACCGCCCGCCGTTGACCAGCAAGTCCGGGCGGCCGTCGCCGTTGTAGTCAAGCCAATGGACATAACTGGCCGGCAAGTCCGCCGGCAAGCCGGCCGACACCGCCGCGAAACGGGGCGCTTGGGCGGCGGCCGGCTCCGCGCCGCCGGCCAAGGGGCCCAAGACCGCCAGCAGGACCGCCGCCGTCACCATCGGCCAAGACCGGCCCCCGGGCCGGCCGCCGGGCCGGTTTTGGACTTCATCCATCTGCTGTCGTCCTCCTCTGCGAAAAACCTCTCCGGCGCCGGCGTTCTCCAGCCCATCACTCCAGAATCAAATCAGTATAGCTGGTCTGGTTGTTGGGAGCGCAGTCAAGCAGGAAAGTCACTTCCACATCCTTGTTGTTGTGGCTGTAATAGCGCATCGCCGCAAAACTGAGGTCCTGCGGCAGGCCGTTCGCGCCATAGCCCAGCGTCGTGAACGGCACGGCAACCAGACAGCTCCAGCCGTCCGCCGTGATCTGCCGCTGCACGGTGAAATCGCCGTTCCACTTGGCGTCCTTGTTGCAGGCGTCATACAAATTCCCGTTGATGTCAAACGCAATCTGGTACGAAACCTTCTTGCCGTCCCGGAGGCCAGTCAGGAAAAATTCGAATTTATCGCCGACGGGCCAGCGGTCGCGGGGCTGCCCGGCGGGTTTGGCAAACGCCTTGCCCGGCTCGGAGTCATAGCACTTCGCGCCGACGTAGAACGCGGCGCCGTCATGCACTATCCGCATGGCCGTGCGCTGCGAGGCATCGCTACCGTTGGCCCGGTAGAATTTGTCCGTCACCGGCGCCCGGCCCCAGTCGCCGGAAGCGAAGTCGGGGTCGAAAGCCGGCGCCGCCTGCACCCGCGGCACGCGGTAGCGGACGATCGCCAGGTTCGCGGTCATGTCCTCGAAAACACCCCGCAGCGCCGCCAGCATCCGGCGGCCATTCGGATGCGCCACCTTGCCGGCGGCGCGCTCCAAGGCCGCCCGGCAGGAGTCGGCCTTGTTCAACTTGACCACGCATGCCAGCCAGTTGCCGCGCGGACGGTCGTTGTACGCCGACATGCCCCCGACCTCCAGCCAGGCGTCCTCGATGATGCGGTAAAACTCGCCGACGTCCTCGGCGCCGGCCCCGTAAACACGCGTCAGATAATCCTTGCGCATGGCCTGGACGTCCTGGTGCGGATTCCAGGACCCGTTCGCCATGATCCAGAAATACATGGCGTTGACATCCCAGCTGCGCGTGTGGTCGGCACGCGCCGTGTCCTCGTCCGGATACATCTCGGAATACGTGCGATTGACGCCAAAGCTGTTCGCATAGCGCCAGTCGGCCAGGGCCACCGCGTCCATCGGCCGCGGAAACGCCCCGCACAAACCATAATATTCGCGCCAGGTGAGCTGATTGGTCACCTGCATCCAACCGGTGAACCGGTCGTACGTGGCCTTGTTCTCCGGATGCGCCGTCGTGTACTTCGAATTCTTGTAAATCGGACAATACGAAATGCTGATGTTCGACTCGATCGGGCAGCGCGGCGGAATCTCCGTGAAGAAGTACCCGAAAGTCAAAATCAGCTTGCCGGGATAATTCTTCTTGACGTGCGCGGCGATCTGGTTGAGCCAGAGGAAGAACTGCGTCGACCGGAACGCCGGGTCGTCCGCCTTGACCTGGGCGCCGTCCGCCAGCGTCAGCGGCTGGAGGCAGGTCGGGCATTCGCAGAGGTTGTAGTTGTCCTCGATCATGATGCGGTAGGTGTCGTAGTCGGGATTCTCCTTGATGCGGACGTCGACCTCGTCGATGAACACCTTCAGCAGCTCCGGATGCGTGAAGCAAAGCTGCGTCGACGCGCTCGTCTCGCTCGGCCGCAGCCGCTTGCCCTCACGCAACGGATAATACTCCGGATGCGCGTCGAAATACTTCTTTTCCTGGATGTACAGCCCGACCAGGTTGTGGCCGCCGCCGTATTCCAGCACCGGCGCGTACTTGACCCGGTCCTCCCGGAAGCGCATGCTGCCGGCGCTCCAGTTGGAGCTGTTGCGGACCTGCCATTCCTCGCTCGGAATATGATTGCCGGAGCCCATCTGCCAGCCGCGCAACACATACACCGGAATGTCGACATAGTCCGCCTGCGTCAGCGCCAGCTCCGGATTCTGGCTGTATATCGTCCCGAACTCCGCGTTCGGACGGGCCCAGATGAGGTCCGAATTGCGGTACAGCAGCTTGTAGACGCCGTTCAGAACGCCCTTGGGCTTCGCCGCCAGAATCGTGACCGTGTCGCCGCGCGTCCGCACGGCATAGCCGTCGTTGCCCGCCATCTTGGCCAGATCCTCCGCGAAACCGGCCGGATTGACCGCCAACACGAGGTGCCCGGGAGCGCCGCCCGGCGCCGCGCCGATCGGCAGCCGCGCGCCGGAAATGGCCTCCACCCACCGCTGCAACTCCGCGGCCGCATACGCCAACGCCGGAGACGCGTCCGCCGCCACCACGATGTCCGCCGCCGGCTGCCCGTTCTTCGCCAGCGGAAACGCCGCCCCGGCCGAAAGACACGCCAACCCGGACAAAACCACAACTGCCAAGCGATTGCCCATAAAAACGACCGTCCTTTCACTCTACGAACGTGTACCGCCAGACCGCCCGCGGCCGAATCACTTCACCAGCGTCGGATCGTCACCAATAAAAACGAAATATTTCTGTAGAAATTTGCCGCCGCGCAAGTCGCCGGAGCCGGGGCTTTCGACATGAAAGTCGGCGCACAGGACGTTGGCCTTGCCGCCATGACGCGCATGCACCCGGCAACTGGTGCCGGTGTTGGTCGGGCAGAACCAGAAGTACTGCCCCTGCTTGTACGCGTCGTTGGCCACCTTCGAGTCGGCAAAAATAAAGTCTGAACTCGGCTCGCCGAATTTCTTCAGGTCGATGAAGGACCCCGACGCCCAAGGCCGCCGGTTGCCGGCGCGGTCATAGCAGACGCTCTCATTGTAGCCATACGACGGAAT
>JAKLHU010000363.1 GCA_022709995.1 Verrucomicrobiota bacterium
ACCGGATGATGAAGCCGTCCAGAGCGCCCAGGCATTTCAGGGTGCCGATCTCCTTGATCCGCTCGGTGACGCTCATCAGCATGGAATTGACGATGCCGACCAGGCAGGCCATCAGCGACAGGATGATCAGCAGGATCATCATCCGGTCGCTGGCGTCCGCCGCGTAGATGTCGACGCCCGCCTTCTGCAGCATGGCGTTCAGCACAACGTCATTGGCCAGGACCAGGCTTTTGACGATGTCGTTCATGACCTGCATGTAGGTCAGAAACGCAATCGCCAGGACGACTCCCGACATGGTGATGAGGGAGCGGAAGAAGCGCCGCTTGATGCCGGCCCAGCTCACCTGCAGGGTCACCGCCCAGGTGACGTGGCGCTGCTCGGGAATGGTCGGCGTCGGCGTCGCCGCCGCGGCTGGTGTTGGCATGATGGTCGTCATAGGGTTGGTCCAAATACGTTGCGGGTGGCGGGCGGCGCTTCGGCGCGGCGCCGCCGGTTTTACATCAGGTTCAGGCTCATGCCGAGGTTCTTCTGCATGACCAGGGACAGGATCATCGCCAAGGTGACGATGAAGAATTCGCCGAGGATGAGGCCGATGAACAGGCCCCGGACCTTCGTGTAGGTGTCTTTGTTGGCGTACTTGGTGACCAGGGCCTTGGCGAGCCAGCCGAGCAGCAGCGAGAACCAGTAGGCCCGCATCAGCGGATTGATCAGCATGATCAGGCCGATCGGGTGCGGCAGCCAGAACATCGACTGGCGGAAGTACAGCAGCAGCGCCATGATGGCGGCGCCGGCAATCAGCCAGCCGCGCCCCATCGCCGCCGCCATCGGCGGGACTTTGGCCATGTCGCCGATCCGGGCGAAGGTCGACTTCGGGAAGGAGGTGTAGAACCAGCCTTGCATGGCGTCCGCCCCGATGTCGTAGCTGAGCATGATCGCCACGGACAAGGACACGACCACGGCCACGCCGATGCCGATGACGATGCCGACGTGATAGCGCAGCCTGGACAAGCGCAGGTCGTCGCGGATTTTCAGCGCGTTCGCCATGGCCGGGGCGATGAACGTCTTGATGTCGAGAAACAGAATCGAGTAGAAGACCATCAGCGGGGCCACCAGGTGCGGGGCCGTGAACGGCTTGTCGAACCCGAACAGGTTGCGAATGTAGTGGAAGGGGCTGGCGTGGGCCTGGAAGCCCGGAATGCCGCCTTCCGCCACGGCCCGGATCAGGCCGATGGTGAAGACCAGGATGATGGCATACCCGAAGATGGCGTAGAAGATGGCGATGCGCATCAAGCCCCAGAGGGCGAGGATGAGGGCGGCGGAGCCGACCAGGAACAGCGCCGAGGAGATGCGCAGCTCGCGGCTTTCGTCCGGGCTGACGTTCTCAAGCTTGCCGGGCCGGATGGCGCACAGCAGCATGTGGCGGCATTTCCAGAGCACCAGGGAGGCGAACACCAGCATGGCGCCGGCGCCGGTGGCGGTGCGGAAATTGAGGGTGTACCACCATTCGGCCGGGAACGACGCCTCGTTCTGGCCAAAGCCGAGGGCGACCAGGACCAGCAGCGCGACCATGTACAGGACATGGAAGAACCACAGGGAGAACGAGACTTTCTGCGGAATCAGGAAGGCCACCCCGATCATGGTGAAGAAAACGACCGAGCGGGCCCCGTGCAGGAGGCCTTTGAACATGCTGTTCTTGATGAATGGCGTCCACGAGTTGATCAGGTCGAGCGGCTTCAGGCCCGGCATCGCGCCGGTGTGACAGAGCAGGTTCCAGCCCATGATCCCGCCGGCAATGGCGAAGCCGACCCAGAACAGGCCGTTCTTGAACAGCGCCGGAATCTTGTCGGCGCCGACCTTGCCGCTTTCCACCCCGGTCATGATCTCCGGCAGCTCGGCCAGCGGAAAAATCAGCTTCTCATGGTAGGCCCACTGCCGGAAGATGAGCACGTTGAAGCACATCAGGATCATGTAGGTCAGGCTGATCAGGACGCCCCAGTGCAGAAGCGGCCGCGCCCAGTGCGACCAGGGCACGTCGCCGATAAAATACCGCGCCAGGGAGGCGTCGAAGGCCGGAAAGGCCGCCAGGATGGCCGCGGCGCCGGCCTGCCTGCCGCCCTCGTCCAGCCCCGGCCAGTCCACCGCCAGCTTTTCGATCGCCGATCTTGCCGCCGCGACCCGGCCGCTAATCTCGATTTCACCGCGGGCGCGTTCCTGCTCCTTGGCGTTTCTGGCCCGCTCCTTGTCGATCTTCGCCCGGCGACGGTTCATTTTTTCAATGTCTTTTTCCATCTGGCGGATTTCCATCTGCGGGGCGGCGCGCTTGTTTTGGTGGAGGGCGATCAGCTCGCCGTCAAGATAACTGACTTCCGCGGCCAGGTTTTCCGCGATGCCGGTCAGGACGGCGAGCTGCTGCTCGACGGCTTCGGCGGCGGCCAAGGGCGCCAGCCGTTCGGCCGCCGTCTTCAGGGCCGCCGGCGCGTCGTCGCCCGCCGCCGTCGCCGCCTGCAGGATTCTGGCGGCCTGGCGGCCGTGGCGGAGGCGGGCCAGGCGCCGGAAATAGCTGCTGGCGTCGTCGTCGCTGGTGAACAGCACGCCCGGGAAAGCGCGCCGGTCGCGCGGCAAGCCGCGGCGGTACACCTGGACTTTGGCGAAGGCCTGGTTTTCCAGCTTGCGCAGCGCTTCCCGCTTTTCCTGCACGATGGCGGTCTGGGCGTCAACGGCCTCCCGCCAGGCGGCGCGTTCCGACGCCGTGGTAGTCCCGAGCCGGGCCTGGATGCCGTTCAGGCGGCGCAAGTCCTCGGCATACGCCTGGGCGGCCTGCTGGATGCCGGGTTCGGCGATGAAGAAATTGTCGTTGAGATACGGATCGACATAGCGGTTCCATTCCGTCTGGTCGTTGTTCCAGTGCCGGTTGTAGAGGCCGCCGATGATGGGAATGAGCTGGCCGGTCAGGCCGAAGGTCGAGATGCCCGAGGAAACCATGCACATGACAAAGATGATCAGCATCTCCGGCCGGGTCAGCGGCCGGAGAAAGCGCAGCAGCCGGAGGAGCGGATTCAGCAATAGCACGAACACCGCCAGCAGCACAAAGGGGAACAGCGGCAGCTGGTTCGCCGTCGGCAGCATGCTGTAGCGGTTTTCCAGAATGACGGTCAACAGCGCAAAAGCCCCCGAAAACAGGGCGCCCAGGACCAGGGACCGGATGGTGATGTTGTCAGGATTTTTCATAAGTGATGGCGAGCGGCGGGAATAAGTGATCGGGGCGGGCAAGCGGGC
>JAKLHU010000364.1 GCA_022709995.1 Verrucomicrobiota bacterium
TTTCCGAGCTGGGCTGCTTTCCTCGTGCCGGCGTGGTCTCCTACCAGGAACGATGGCGGGCGCAGATGGAGCAGAGCCGTTGCGATGATTTGATGGAAAAGGTCAATGAACTGGATTTGCTGTCGTATGTGCCGGATGACGGCTGCCGGAAAGACGTTTTGGCGGAAACCGGCACCGAGGTGGAGGCGTTGGCGCCGATTCTGGACATGGAGGTGACGGAGTTTGCCTTGCGCATGCCGCGTTCCTTCCGGGGCACCGGCCGTCAGCGCAAGCGCCTCCTGCGTGCCGCCGGCGCCGACCTGATGCCGGCGGAACTGCTGCAGCAGACGAAGCGCGGTTTTGGCGTCCCGCTGGCGGCCTGGCTGCGCGGCGAGTTGGCGCCGGTCATGCGGGACCTGGCGGCGACCATCCGGGAATGGGACCGGGACGGGTGGCTGCACCCGGCGACCGTCAGCCGGCTGGTCCAGGAACATCTCGACGGCGGCAGAGACCACGGGGCGCAGTTATGGAATCTCTACTGCTTGCAATTGTGGCTGCAGGAGCGACGCTGAAACCGGCGCCGCGCGGGCGCCGGCTTGGCCGAGACCGCGAAGCAGTCGATGGAGTTGACACGTTTTTTTGACGACGACAACATTTAACGGAAAGGACACGAGCATGTGGAAAAGAAGGAGTCTGGGCTTGGCGGCGGTGCTGCTGTTGCTGCTGCTGGCGGCGCTGCCGCTCTTGGGCGAGGAAGTCGCGTTCGCCTTTGGCCGCGACCAGTGGCAGGCGTCGGACTGGGTGCTGGTGAAAAGCCCGCGCTGGGATTATTATGGCGGCTGGGTGCAGCAGGACGACCATCTGGTGAACCAGCATCCGGCCGATGCGACGCCCAAGGAGATGCTGGGCAAGCGGGCTGGGGAGACGTACACCAGCATGGTCTACAAGCACAAGGTCTCGGGCCGGACGGAATTCTCGGCGACGATGCTGTTCGAGGACCGGATGGCCCCGGAACTGGTCATCGCCGGGGAGCTGGGCGCTGACGCCCAGGGCCGCCCGGAATACCGCGAACATTGGGAAATCGTGCTGTATGACGAGGGGATCAATGTCTGGCATCATGAAATCCGGGACGGCAAGCCGTTCTGGCGCAAGGCGGCCTATCTGAAGACGCCGTTTCTCCCGGGTGTCAAATACACTTTGGAGGCCCTGGTCGAATTTCCGGCCGGCGGCAAAGGCCCGCAGCTGTCCGTCACCTGCGACGGCAAGCGCTTTGGCTGTCTGGCGCCCGCGCTGCCCGAGGAATTCATGGTCGGGGTGACGGCGTGCGAAGGCGTCAATCGTTTTTATGACTTCAAATTGAAGACGGCAAAAATCAACCAACAGGAAGAAGGCAAGTAAAGTGGTGAATGGCATGGACTGGAAAACCTTGTTGCTGAGCTTTTCGATTGTGTTTCTCGCCGAGCTGGGCGACAAGACGCAGCTGACGGCCTTGACCCTCACCACGTCCCGCGGCGGCGGCACCTGGGCGGTGTTCATCGGCGCCAGCGCGGCTTTGGTCTGCACGACCGCGATTGCCGTCCTCTGCGGCAACCTCCTCGCCCGCTTTCTGCCGGAGAGATACCTTCATCTCGGGTCGGCGGTTCTGTTCATCATCATCGGCGTCGCTCTGCTGGCGAGCATGGCCTGGCGAAATGGCCAGGCCGCGGCTGCGGTCAAGGCCGGGACCGCCGTCCAGCCCGAAACCAGCGGCGTCAAACCGTCGTTGCTGAAGGCGCTCATCATCCGGCAGGTCACGGCGTATGAGCGCGACCTGGTCGCCGATATCGACCGGCATCTGCAGAGCATGGCCCCCGGCCCCGGCCAGGACCTGCTGCGACAGCTGGCGGCGGCGCACCGCCAGCACGGCCGGGACGTCGCCGCCATGGCCGACATTTCGGCCGATGTCGGCCCGACCGTCGACCATGCCGGGGAAATCCACGGCATGCTGGGAAAACTCCACGCGTGCAACTGCTCGGACGACCACGAGCCGGTGCAGAACATCATCCGCCGGCAGGAAGCCGCCGCGGAATTCTATGTCGCGCTGGCCCAGATCGTCGATCTGCATGAAGTGCGCGATCTGCTGCGCCGCCTGGCCGCGCATGAATTGCGCCTGGCCGAAAAGCTCTGCACGGCCTTCCATCAATCCGCCGGGGAAACCGCGGCCGGGAAGGCCGCCTCCTCCCGCCCGCCCACGGTCTGAACTTGCGATTCGGCCTCACAACTCCAGCCATGAATCCAATCACCAGAAAAAGACTGCGTCGATTTTGCGGCCGCCGGCGGGCGTGGTATTCCCTGCTCGCCCTGGCGGTGCTGTATAGCCTCAGCCTGGCGGGCGCCTGGTGGTGCAACGACGCGCCGCTGCTGGTGCGGCACCGCAAGCGGACGTATTTTCCGTTCTGCCGCTATTACGCCGACGACGTCTTCACGGGCAGCGGCCTGGGCACCCGACCCGATTATCGCCGCCTGGAGACAGACCCGGCCTTCCGGGCCGCCGGCTCCTGGATGGTCTGGCCGTTGCTGCGCTGCGGGCCGTACGAGACGGTCCCTCGCGAGGAACTGGAGTCGCACCTGCGCGTCGAATGCCGACTGGAGCCCCGCCTGGCCGTCTGCGGCATCAGCGTCGACTCTGATTTGACGGTGACTCGTGCGCTGGGGCTGGCGTCGTTCGCCGCCGATGGCCAGGAACCGGAATGGGCCGGCCAGCGCCTCGACGCGTTCTGGCGCCTGCCGGACAGCCTGGCCGCGGCGCTGGCCCGGCGTTTCGCCAACCAGCCGGCAGAACGCGTCGTGGTCGAATGCCCCGGACAGCCGGGCGTTGCCGCCGGCGAGATCACCGTGGCCGCATATCAGCCACGTCTGGACGCCCCGCGGCAGGTGCGGCTGACGATCCGGGAGCAACAACGCGCCGACGCCGTCCGGAGCTGGATGTTCGCGCCCGGCGGCCAAGCGCCTGCAAGGCGGCGGAACGCCTTCAGCGCCTTGCCGGCCAGCCTGCAGGACCTGGTCCGGCGCCAGGCCGAGGCGGCGTTCGCCGGGCCGGTCGAACCGGTCGAGGTGACCGAAGGGGCGCGGGCCTACAGCCTGGTCTGCGTCCGGGAAGACGTCCGCTTTCCGTTTCGACCGGTCCCCGGGCATTGGTTTGGACTGGACGACGCCGGCCGCGACGTCCTCGCCCGCATCGTATACGGCCTGCGGACGTCGCTCAGCTTCGGGCTGATCCTCGTCGTCTGTTCGTTGACTGTCGGGACGATTCTCGGG
>JAKLHU010000365.1 GCA_022709995.1 Verrucomicrobiota bacterium
GTCCCGCAGGCTGCCGAAAAAGTCGGCATCGGTGCCGCGCAGCGTTGCATACAGGAGGGCGACGGCGAGGGCGATGCCGGCCAGGCGCAGCGCGAGGCGCGCCAGCGCGGCCAGCGGCCGGCGGGCGGTTTTTTGGACCGAAGGCGGGATGGGCGGTGGTTCCATAGTGGGGGTGCTTCGCAAGGCGCCAGCCGCCAGCGGCCGGCCACGGAGGTGAATGGACAGCGGCGAGGCGGGAAGCAAGCCGGAAGGCGGTGGCGAGAAGGCGCCACGAAGACAAGGGCGGCGGCCGGCGGATGTCGGAGCGGCGGCGGCAGGGGAAGCGGACAGAGTCGATTCGCCGGACCAGGCGTTGTGGAAATAGAAACTCTGGCGCCTCGGGGCCGGGGGCGCCTACTTCGAGATCAGGCGGACAAGGCCGGGTCGGGTGTTTCGTTCAATCGGGATAGCCGTGCGGGTGTTGGCGGCGCCACCTCCAGGCGGATTCAACCATGGCGTAGATATCATCAAAACTCGGTTTCCAGCCCAGGATATTTCTGGCGTCGGTCGAATCGCTCACGAGTCGGGCGGGGTCGCCGGGGCGTCGCGGGGCGGTGATGACGGTGAATTGCCGGTTGGTGACGTCTTTGACGGCGGCGATGACGGCTTTGACGGAATGGCCGCGACCGGAGCCGAGGTTGAAGGCCCGCGACTGGTCCGATTGGAGGGCGAGCAGGTGTGCCTGCGCCAGGTCGTTGACATGGACGTAGTCGCGGATGCAGGAGCCGTCAGGCGTATCGTAGTCTTCGCCGAAGACGGAGACGGCCGGCCGGGCGCCCATGGCGGCCTGGATGACGAGTGGGATCAGGTGTGATTCCGGGTTGTGGTCTTCGCCGTGGCCGGTGGTGGCGCCGGCGGCGTTGAAATAGCGCAAAGCGGCGTACTGGAGTCCGTGGATGGCGTGGTACCAATGCAGGATGCGCTCGAAGGCCAGTTTGGATTCGCCGTAGGGGTTGATGGGGGCGACCGGCGCTCCGTCCGGAATTGGATTGTGTTCCGGCAGGCCGTAGACGGCGGCGGTGCTGGAGAAGACGATTTTCCGGACCTGGTGGCGGACGGCGGCCTCGAGCAGATGGATGCCGGCCGCGATATTGTTGGCGAAGTACTTGCCGGGGTGGCGCATGGATTCGCCGACCTCGATAAAGGCGGCGAAATGGATGATGCCCTCGGGGCGGGCCTGTTGGAAAGCGTCGTCGAGGGCCGTGTCGTCGTTCAGGTTTCCCTGGACGAACGCGGCGCGCTGGTCGACGGCGGCGCGGTGGCCGGTGATGAGTGCGTCGAAGACAGTCACCTGGTGTCCGTGGTCGAGCAGGTATTCGGTGGTGCAGCTGCCGATATAGCCGGCGCCGCCGGCGACGAGGATGCGCATGGTTATGTGGCTTTTCCGATGGTGATGAGCCGTGGCGGTGGCCGCCTGTGTTCAGGGGCGTTTCAGGGTGATTACCGTCATTTCCGGCGGGGAGAGCAACCGGAATGGCGGTCCCCAGGTGCCGGTTCCCCGGGAGACATAGAGTGACGTTCCGGCCGGCAGTCGATGCAGCCGGCCAGCTTTCCAGGAATGGTGCCAATTGACTAGAATATTGAAGGGGAAGATTTGGCCGCCGTGGGAATGTCCTGACAGCTGGAGGTCGAAGGCCGCCTGGTTTTCCGGTTCCTGTTCCGGGCGGTGCTTGAGGAGGATGGCGAAGGTTTTGCCGGTCTCTCTGGCGGGGTTGGTCGAAAGCAGCGCTCCGGCCAGCGGCGGTTGTTCGGATGCGGTTTGGGCGTGGTGGTAGAAGGCCGGGTCGACGGGGCCGGCTATCCAGAGCCAGTCGGTCGCCCAGGCGCCGTGGTTTTCGAGCAGTTTGAAGCCGGCGGCGTCATGCAGGTCGCGGGCGTCGTTGACGCCGGTATAGACGTCGTGGTTGCCGAGGCAGGCGATTTTTCCGGCGGGCGCGGTCAGGTTGGCCAGTTGTCGGGCGAAGTCATGTTCGCGGGCTGATTTTCCATCGACCAGGTCTCCGGCGGAGAGGATCAGGTCGGGTTTGGCGGCAGTGGCGAGGCGGATGACCCGGCGCAGTCGATGTTGGTCGAGGGCGGGGCCGACATGGAGGTCGGCGAGGAGGAGAATCCGGAAGTCATCGGTTCCGGGCGGGAGTTTGTCGGAGGTCACGGTCAGGTATTTAAGGGTAATGTACTGGGCTTCCAAGGTTCCCCAGGCGGTGGCCAGGAAGACGGCGCCGGCGGCGAGGGCGACCGTCGCCCTTGGCGACAGGGCGAAGGAGCGCAAGTCGGCCAAGGGAGCGCCGCTGTCGCCGGCGCGGAAATTCCAGATAGAGAGGGTGACGAGGTTCCAGAGTTCGAGGGCGAGGAAGACGGTGGTGAGCCAGAAGGCCCAGGCCAGCCAGATCCAGGCCAGCTGTTCGAGCCAGTCGGGGGCATTGCCGTGGCCGCGGAAGAGCACCCGCATCCAGACCGGCATCAAGGCGAAGGCGAGGATGACGGTCAGAAGGAGGAGACTTCCCCAGGGCGACCCTTGCAGAAAGGCGTCTCGCAATTTCCACCAATTGTAGATATTGAGTCCACAGACGGCGGCGACGAAGAAAAAGATCATGGACGGTATTCGTTTTAGGGCTGGGCGGCGGTCGGGGGCGCTTCCGGGGGAGACCGCGGCGGGCCGGTCTCGTGTGGCCGGCCGGGTCTGGGTTTGGCTGGCGGGGCCGCGGTTGGCTTGGCGGGCCGGCCTGGTCGGGGATTTGGCTGCGCGTCCGTGGTTTGTCAGCGGTGGCTCAGCTGGCTGGCGTTGTCGGCATCCCAGACATTTTCGCAGGAGCTGGAAGAGAGGACGAGGATTCGGTTGACGGTATCGACATGGCCGTCGAGATAGGCGGTGTTGCGGCCGCCGGCGTGGGCGGCGTAGGCTTTGACCGAGGGCTGGTTATTGGAGCTGATGGCGCTGCCGAAGCTGATCATGTAGCGTTGGGTCAAGCTATCTCGTCCCATGGCATGGCAGTACCCCCAGTTGTCAGCGAAAGTCGCGATATTGGAAGGTGTCTTAGCCTGGGAGAGATTGCGCAGGGCGGTTCCGCCGCTGGGGCCGGCGGCGCCGGGCCGGCAGCTGATGTAGCCGTTGTAGCCATAGGAGGTAAAGTTATGCCACCCACCCCCAAGAAGCACTGAAAACGATTTGTCGGCACTTTTTACCACCATTTGGGTAATGGTCTCTTTGGTCACCCGAGGCTCGCGCAGCACCACC
>JAKLHU010000366.1 GCA_022709995.1 Verrucomicrobiota bacterium
TCGGCGTATTCCCGGATGATTTTCTCGTCGTACTTGAAGAACCAGGGTGGCCGGAAGGTATAGAGGTGGATGTTTTCGGAGACGGGGAGGGTTCCCTCTCCTTGGCGGACATCGCGTTCGGTGAAGGCGATCATGGTCGGCTTGCCGGCGTTGAGGGAGTCGCCCTGGTGGAAGACGTTGTGGAGATGGAGGGGCTTGTTGGTGCCGGGCGAGGTGGAGAAGCCTTCGGCGGTGACGGCTTGGCAGAAGCGTTCGCAGGTCAGTCCGCCGAGTTGTTCCGGGTAGTAGCGGCCTTTGGCGGCGTACCAGCCGGCCTTGTCCGAGCCGGAGTTTTTGGCTGGGCGGCGGGAGCCGATTCCCGGGGTGCCTTCGAGCAGGTCCCAGAAGAAGTTCATCGCCTTCTGGATTTCCGCTTTGCGTTCCGGGTAGTGTTTCAGCTGGACTCGACCGCAGGCGGAGGAGAGCTGGTGCATGCGGTGCTTGAAGCCGCCGAGGGGCAGGCCGATGAACGGGGTCAGGGACGGGTCGGAGATCTGCTTGTCGGCGACGTTGAAGTTGCTGGCCAGGCCGGTGCGTTCGTAGTGGCCGAAGGCGATGCAGCGTTCATAGAGCAGGCGGTTGTCAGTGACCATCATGCCGGCTTCGCCGATGGCCAGGCTTTTGCCGGACATCAGGGACATGGCGGCGATGTCGCCGATGGTTCCGCACATGCGGCCCTTGTAGAGTCCGCCCTGGGCGTGGGAGACGTCTTCGATCACCTTGATATTGTGTTTGCGGGCGATGGCCATAATCGGGTCCATGTCGGCCGGATAGGCGGCGTAGTGGACGACGACGATGGCCTTGGTGCGCTTGCCGATGCGGTGTTCGATGTCGTTCGGGTCGATGCAGAGGGATTCCGGGTCGATGTCGGCGAAGTTGACGGCGGCGCCGAGGGACAGGGCCGGGATGGCGCTGGCCCAGTAGGTGATGCTCGGGCAGATGATTTCATCGCCGGGGCCGACGCCGCAGGCCCACATGGCGGCGTGCAGCGCGGCCGTGCCGTTGCAGTAGCCGAGGGCGTACTGGGTGCCGTTCCAGGCCTTGAATTCCGCTTCGAACTGTTTGGTCAGCTCGGTGCCGCTCATGGCGCGTTTGCGCAGGACGTCGAGCACGGCGTCCTCGTCTTCCTGGGTGATGATCGGCCAGGTGAAGATGTCGCCCGGGGGCAGGGTGACGGCCTTGGGGCCGCCGAAAAGAGCCAGTTTTTGGTTGCAGGCGCAAGTCATCATGGTCTCCTGATAGGTAGTGATGGGACATCGCAAGAGCGTAAAACTACTCGTTTATAGCATGAATCGTGCCAGTTGCAGGGTGGCTTCCGGCCGCCTGGCCGGCTCTGGTGTGGCCGTGGCCGGGCCGGCGTTGTGATGAAAAATTGCCAGGAATGTTGCTGAAAAATTGACAGGCAATGGGGGAAGTCGTCATGGCTGGCCGGTTTGTTGGTGTCAGGCCAAGCCGAGGAGCCACCCCAGGGCTCCGGCGCTGGCGATGGTGATGATCAGGTTGGGTTTCCAGGTCAGTTCCATGGCGATGACGGCGGCGAAGACGACGATTCCCTGCCAGCAGAGGGAGAAGGTTTGGGTGTGCTGCCAGAGGTTGTTGAGGGGGGCGGCGAAGACGGAGGTTTCGGCGAAGAAGATGACGGCGGCGGCGATCAGTCCGAGCACGGCTGGGCGGATGCCGCTGAGGGCGGCCTGGAGCAGGGGGGAGTTTTTGCAGCGGTTGATGCCGGCGGCGGCGGCCATGGTGAGGACGAGGGACGGGGTGACGACGCCGAGGGTGGCGAGGAGGGCTCCGAGGACGCCGGCCTGGTCGTAGCCGACATAGGTTGCGGCGTTCATGCCGATAGGTCCGGGGGTCATCTGGGCCAGTGCGACCATGTTGGCGAAGCCGTCGAGGCTGACATAATGATGTCTGGTCACCAGTTCATTCTGGAACAGCGGGATCATGGCGTAGCCGCCGCCGAAGGTGAACAGGCTGATTTTGCAGAACAGGAAATAGAGGTTGAACAGCTTCATGGGCTTTTGCGGCCGGCCTGCGCCTTTTTCAGGCGGAGGGCGGGGATCAGGGTCACGGCCAGGCCGGCCAGGCCGGCCAGGATGATGATCCAGACGGCGTTGACCGGGACGAAGACGAGGACGAGGAACGACAGGGCCGCCACCACGATTTCGAAGGCGCCTTTGAGAATCTGTCGGGCCAGTTTGATGGCGGTGAGGAGGATGAGGGCGCAGATGGCGGACCGCACGCCGAGGAAGATATGGTCGACGGCCGGGTTGCCGGTGAGCTGCCGGAACAGGGCGGCGATGACCATGATGACGACGAAGGGCGGCACGGCGACGCCGGCGCTGCCGGCGAGGGCGCCGGGGATGCCGGCGACGCGGTAGCCGATGAGGACGGCCATGTTGGTGGCGATGATGCCGGGCAGGGACTGCATCAACGCGATGGTGTCAATCATGTCGTCGTTGGTCAGCCACTGGCGTTTGGTGACGAATTCGCGGGACATGATGGGCAGCATGGCGAGGCCTCCGCCGAGGGAGACGGCCGAGATGCTGAGGAA
This sequence comes from Verrucomicrobiota bacterium, assembly GCA_022709995.1. GTDB lineage: Bacteria > Verrucomicrobiota > Lentisphaeria > Oligosphaerales > Oligosphaeraceae > JAAZKI01. The sequence continues at coordinate 2,594 of JAKLHU010000366.1, forward strand.
CACCCAGAACAGGACTTGCAGGCGATGCAGGAGCGCCGCCGGCGGCGGCGGTTTTGGCGACGCCGGGCCGGCGGCGGGTTCAGGGGGGGGTTTGGGGTTATTGGAAGTCATGGAGTGAGGCCGGGTGGATGGCGCCGGTGTAGCCGTCCGGGGTTTTGGCGGTGCGGCCGGTGCGGAACGAGCCGTCGGGCAAGCCGATGATGCCGACGCTGGTGCTGACGTGGTGGATGGCGAGCAGGTTGAAGCGGTTGTCGGTCTGGAGGGTGACTTCCGGGTCGCCGTAGCATCCGAACCACCAGCGGTCATGGGCGTGGCAGGCGGTCTGGATGCCGAGTTTGGTGTAGCCGCTGGGGATGACGTGGCGTTTTTGGAAGGCGAAGGCGGGCGAGTAGGAATAGACGTAGTTCTCCTGGTAGCCGACGGGCAGGCCGCCGATGACCTGGAAGGCGCCGTCATGCCAGTCCATGCCGCCGGCGCCGTGGACGACTTCCGGCACGTGGTATTTTTCGAGGAAGTCGAAGGACGTGTCGTCGTACACGAAAATCCAGTTGCAGGCCTGGCCGGGCTCCTGGTTGAAGCGTCCCAGGTTGACGGCGACATAGACCTTGCCGTCATGCCAGCACAGGTCGCCGTGGTGGGTGGCGACTGGGATCTTGTTGAGCAGGCGGCCGTCCAGAGTGG
>JAKLHU010000367.1 GCA_022709995.1 Verrucomicrobiota bacterium
CCGATGATTTTCGGCTGCGTATTCCAGATCAACCCCAAATCAAGCGCCGTCCCGACCCCGGCGCTCAGCACCAGCAGAAGAAACGCGCCATGCCCGGCGCACAGCGGGATGACCACGCCATACACGATGATAGACAAGCTCCGGGAAACGGCCCGTGCCAGCTTTACCTGGCCGCCCGCGACCGCAGCCCGGCGGACCACCAGCAGCGTCTCCAGCCAATGCCAGACCACCGCTGCCAGCAAGAGCAGGACGCAAACCCGAAAGTAGAGATTGCCGTCACTGTGCAAATGCCAGGTCAGAAACGGCGCCAGGCCAACAACCGCCAGCGTCGCGCAGCGCAGCCGCAGCCAACCGGCCGACGACGGCACCGGCGGCATGACGGCCAACAACCCCAGGCCGGCCGGAAGCACCTGGCCATACCCGTAAAAGGGCAGCGGAAAACGACGCCACAACCAGAACGCCGACATGACCAGACCAAGGCCCAAAGCCATGCCCAGCATCACCAGCCGCCATACGGCAATGACGCCTTCCGAACCGCCGCCCACCCGCGCCGCCGGCGACGCGGGAGCGGACGGAACGGACGCAACGGGCGATGCCGAAACTCCAAAAGCCCCAGCCGCCGAGGACGGCTGAGGCTTTTCACCAGTAAACGTGGAACCGGCCAGGCCGGCGCCGCACGGCAGGGAAACTCCACCGGACGGGGCGGGACAATCATCACTCATAACATGTCCAGATGCCGTTGGTATTGGTTGGCATTCATCAACAGATCCAGTTCTTCCGGATCGTCGTACTCCATGCGGTACAGCCAATGCTTGTAGGGATTCAAATGCAGCAGGCTCGGGTTGTCCAGCACTTCCTTGTTGATTTCCAGCACCCGGCCAGTCAGCGGTGAACGCAGGTGATGGATCCGCGAGCCGATATGCAGGTGAATGCAGAACGTGTCAATGTCGAGCTCATCGCCCACCATCGGCATGTCAACGCCGACAATCGCCTGCAGCTCCTCAGTCAAAAAATCCGTCATCCCGACATAGGCCTTGTGGCTGGCTTCCGTGGGCAGAACCCAGACATGACGCGCCGTATAGGCGCGATTGTCTTTATCTTCAATCATAATATCTTCTCCTTGACTATCTTATACGCGGGTGAGTTAAGGGCGGCGACAAGGCCAGATGGCCACACCGACGGCGGGTCTGCGGTCGGCAATGCCTGCACATGCACCAACACCCCGGAAGCGCGCAAGGTCTTTCCAGGGTCTCTGACACCGTGACGGCACATGAGTTCGAAGCCACTGTTTTTTTCGGCAGTTTTTTCCGCGCCGAATATCAAAACACGGTTCACGAGTTATGTTATACATGCTTTACCGTCTGTCAAATCGACTCCTTGCAAAAGATGACTTTTCGGCCGTTTTTTGCCCATTTTCCAGTTCGTCCGCCGGGACGACGGTTTTCCGCCGCAACACCAACAGGGCGCTGACCATGGCAAACGAAAAAATGTATCTGGCCCAAAACGAGGCGGGCGAGGAATTCGGCCCGGCCGACCAGGACACGTTGATCCGCTGGGCCCAGGAAGGCAAGATCAACGCGTTCGGCAAAGTCCGGCCGACGCTGCTGCCGAAATGGGAGCAGGCCGTCAACCTGCCCTTTCTGCGGCCGCTCCTCATCGACCAGGTGGAGCAAAAACTCCGCGAACAGCATGACTCCCTCCTAATCCGCCTCAAAAAACGCATCACCATGTGCGCCGAAGACGTCGTCTCGACCAATGCCCTGGTCAAGATCAAGCTGGAGACGTTTGCCAACGCCAGCCTGACACACCGCTTTCTGGCCGGCCTCATGGACGCCGGCGTCATCCTCGCCGGCGCCATCCTCATCTATCTGTTCTTCGCCCTCCTCTTCTATCTCGGCCTCGTCGGCCCGGAAAAAGTCTTCTATTTCGGCTTCATCGTCTTCTGGCTGTGGCTGCTCCTGTACTTCGTGCTGTCGATCGCCATGCACGTGCAGACGCTCGGGCAGCGGTTCTGGGGCATCTTCCTGATTCGATTGGACGGCCGCCCCTTCTGGATGGGCCGGGCTTTCTTCTTCACGCTTTTCCTCATCCCCTTCGGCTGGCTGACCATCCTTACCGGCATGTTCAAGGACTCCAACCGCGGCCTGCCGGAAAAAATCAGCTACACCCGCATGGCGAAAATGAAACTGCTCAGCAAAAAGCCGCGCTGAAAAAATCCTGCCATGACCAATGCCTCTTCCCAACCCGACCCCGCCATCCGACGGCTTTCCCTGCCCATCCTGCGCTACTTCACGGTCAGCTTCGCCGTGCCGCTCGTTTGCGCCCTGGCTGCCTTCGCGGTCCTTTTTCTGGTCAACGACGTCTTCGACGACCTGGGCGATTTCATGGGGAAAAAAGTCCCCGCTGGCGTGACCATGACGTACTTCCTGGCCTGCCAGCCACAGAATCTCTCCCATATCGCGCCGATTTCCACCCTGTTGGCAGCCAGTTTCATGACCATGATCATGGGACGCAACAACGAAATCACGGCCTTGCGCGCCGCCGGCCTGTCGATCGCCGCCTGCGCCATCCCGGTCTGGGTGATTGCCGCCCTCGTCTGCGGCGCCATCTTCGCCATCAATGAAGTCATCGCCCCCAGGACGGCCAGCCTGGCCCAGGAGCTGCGCACGGAATGGACCGAGAACAAGCAGCACCAGGAAAGGAACAGCATCGCTTTCCACCATCCGCAGGAAAGGCGCGATTGGTTTTTCGAGGACTTTGCCTCGGCCGGGCAGTCCCGCGGGGTGATTGTGCGACAGTACCGCCCGGACGGTGCCACCGCGTGGGTGCTGTCCGCCGCCCGCGCCGAACATCGTCTCGGCACGTGGATTTTCACCGCCGGCGACGTGAAGGACTATGAACAGGACGGCAACAACCTTGACGGCCCCCCCGTCTTCTTTTCCCAGAAGCTGTACCATTTTCCGGAAACTCCCAAGAACATCCTCGGCCACAGCCGCAACTGGGAGCTGCTGACCATCCGCGAACTGTCCGAGGTGCTGCGCAACGACATCATGCCGACGGCCAGAATCAGGCGATTGCTCAAAATTCTGTTTTGGAATCGCCTCACCTTCCCCCTGGCCAGCTTGGTCGGCGCCCTCTTCGGCGTCGGCCTCTCCATCACCCGCGAGCGGGGCAGCGCCATGCGCGGGTTCGCCTATGCCGTCGGCCTGATGGTCGCCTTCTACGTCCTCGGCGAGGTGGGACTGGTGCTGGCCCGCAAGGGCCCCATGC
>JAKLHU010000368.1 GCA_022709995.1 Verrucomicrobiota bacterium
ATGTCCTTGAAGAAGCGCAAGGCACACCCTGCTGGGGACTTTGGGGATGGCTTTTGTCTCTCAGCCGCCAGTCGCCAATTGCCAGGCGTCGTGCCTTGTCTCCTCGCCCCCGCCCGAAGGCCTTTGCCATGCTCGGCCTGTCGCTGCTGCTGTTTGCGCGCTGCCGCCGGGGCCGGTCTCCGGGCCGACGATTTTGCGAACCGCAACGCCAAAAGGCCATGGCAGCCCGGGGCAAAGGGACCGAGGACCAGGCCAATGGCATCAGGACTCTGCCGGCGCCGCCAGGGTGGTATTTTCAATTTTCAAGGTATAGAGGAAGAGCCCGAAGGCCGCCGTCTGGACCATGATGGAGAAGGCCACCAGGGGCCAGGAGCCCCAGGCTTCATACAAGGCGCCAATGGCGGCGCTGCCGACGAACCAGGCGGCGCCGAAGATGGTGTGGAACAGGCCAAAGGCCCGCGCCCGACGGTCTTCGGGAACGCGGTCGCCAATCGCGGCCTTGAGGATGGATTCCTGGGTGCCGACGCTGATGCCCCACAGCGCCATGCCCGCGATGATGCCTGGCATCGGCATCAAAAACAGCAACGGCGCCGTGAAGATTTCGACAAAGAAGAGAATGCCGAGGACTTTCAGGCCGAAACGGTCATACCACAGGCCGACCAGGATGGCGGCGGCGGCATCCACCGCCATGGCGCCGGCGTAAAGCAGGGGAATGGCCTGTTCCGGAAACGCGCCGGTCCGGCCCAGATGCAGCCCGACCAGGGGGAAATCCGTTATCCCCATGGCCAGCAGACCGGCCGAGCCGGCCAGCAGCCAATAAACCAAGGGAAAACCGGCAAACGCAATCTTCGGCGTCTTGGTCGGAATCTCAAACCGTTCCGGGTGCGGGAAAAGGCATTTGGCGGCGATGGCCGTGGCGACGGCCAGGGCGGCGGGGACGAACAGCCAGAGCAAGCCAGTCCGGTAGGCCGCCAGGTCGGTTCCTTGCGGGCCGACGAACAGGAACATGGAGAACAGCGCCGGGCCAAGAAACGCACCGATCTGGTCCATGGCCTCGTGCAGGCCAAAGCCAAAGCCGCTGCCGGTTTGCTTCGCGGCAAACGACATCAGAGCGTCCAGCGCCGGCTTGCGGATGGCTTTGCCCAGGCGCTCCAGAAACAGGAAAAGGACGGCCAGGCGCCAGCCGGAGACCAGGCCGATGGCGGGCAAGGCGCACAACTGGACGACGTAGCCGCCAAGGATGAACCACCAGTATTTGCGGGTGCGGTCGGCCAGGGCCCCGGACAGCAGCCGGACCGCGTAGCCGACGAATTCGCCCAAGCCGGCGGCCAGTCCCAAGGCGAAGGCGCTGGTCCCGATCAACTGCAGATATTGCCCGACGACGCTTCGCCCGCCCTCGTAATTCATGTCGGCAAACAGACTGATCACCCCCGTGAGGACGATGAAGATGACGGCGGCGCGCCGGCTGTAGCTGGTGACCCGTGGCGGTGCGGTGGACATGAATGGCTCTCCCAAATCTGGTTATGCGGGAATTGACGCGAATGGGAGGCGTCCTGGCCGGTTCGGCCCTGCGCCGAGACGGTCGGGGCCAGCGCGCGTCGCTTCTGGCCGATGCCTTTGCCGACATAAGATATCATGCCGTGGAGACAATCACAATGCCCGCCAGGCTTTTTTTGAGGGGGTGTGACGTTGGTTTGCCCCTGGCCCTGGCCTTGGCCTGCGGCAGGCCAGGAAGAGCGAAATATCGGCAGGGATGCCCCACGTCGTTCCTCTTCTTGCACTGAAACCGCCCGTCTGGCAGTACGTGATCCGGGAACTTGCGAAAAAACTGCTGGTCTGAAAACCAGTAGGAAAAGGAGGATCTGAAATTGGACATCGCTGCCTGGCCCGCCTGTCGTTGGGAATCGGCTTGGGACAAACCATAACCGAGGCTGGCGGGAAATCCCGCCGCCGGTGATTTGACAGCGCGAGAGGCGGGCATTACACTATAAACTGGACCGGACGATGTTTGCGGGCCTTGCCGTGCCAACCCCGCCAACCCCACGGCGACCGGCGTGGGCAGCGACAGACAATCGTCCGGCCAGGCTATTAGCGAGTACTTCATGATGAGGGGGCATCTGCACCGATGCGAGCTCATGTGTCACCAAACCATAAGGAAAGGGAAATCACCCATGATCAGCGACAAAATGGTCAAGGCCTTGAATGTGCAGATGAACAACGAGTTCTACAACTCGCGCCTGTATCTGTCCATGGCCACGTTCTTCTATGACATCAACCTGGACGGCGCCGCCCACTGGATGGAAAAGCAGGCGGGCGAGGAAACCGGCCATGCCATGAAACTCTACGGTCACCTGAAAGAGCGCAATGCCCGCATTCTGCTGACGGAAGTCCCGGCGCCGCCGACCAAGTGGGCCAGCCCGCTGGCGGTCTTTGAAGACGCCTACAAGCACGAGTGTGACGTGACGAAGGCGTTTGACGCCTTGGTCGCCCAGGCCCAGACCCTCAAGGACAATGCCACCTTGAATTTCCTGCAGTGGTTTGTCAACGAGCAGGTCGAGGAAGAAGCCTCGGTGGACGCCGTCGTGCAGAAACTGAAGATGGCCGAGAAGGCCCCGGGCGCTCTCTTCTTCATCGACCGGATGCTGGGCGAACGTTGAGGGTTAGCCCCTTCTGATGATCGGCATCTTCGCCTTGGAAAGCACGGCTGCGCATGACAAGACCCTGTTTCCTCTGCTTGTGCAGTTGAAACAGGGTCTTGTTTTGGGTCTTTTGGCACGGCGGGGCTTCCGGGCCCGGCAATCGGTTGCCGGCCAAGGTGCGCTCCCGTCACAAGTGGTAGTCGCCGACGGATTCCGGCTGATACAGGATCTTTTCTATTTTGATGGTTCTCTTGCCGGCGGGTACTTCCCATTCCACGACATCGCCCTCCCGATAGCCGAGGATGGCGGTGCCAACCGGCGCCAGAACGGAAATCGCGCCCGTGTCGATGTTGGCTTCGGTCGGAAACACCAGCGTGTAGGTCATCTCTCTGCCGCTGACCGTGTCCCGCAGCAGGACCTTGGAATGCATGGTGACCACGTCGGCGGGGATTTTCTTGGCCTCTACTGTCAAGGCGCGCTGCAATTCCTGATACAGGTCTTCCAGGTCGCCGCGGCGGTGGTCGCCAAAATCGCCGGCAATGGCGATCAGCTCTTCCAGTCGTGCCTTGTCAAAGGACGTGATGTATATTTTTCTTTTTTTCATTTTTCAAAATATACTT
>JAKLHU010000369.1 GCA_022709995.1 Verrucomicrobiota bacterium
CGATGATTCTGGCTCCCGCTGTTTTCGTGTTCCCATCTGGCAAAAACTCCTTGAAGCAATACATTATTCTTTGCTATCGGGACAGATTTTCCTCCCGATTCAAGGTGGCTGGACGGATTGTCCCCTGCGGGGGTGGTGCTTGCGAGAGAGGGCGAGAGTGGCGGAACTGGCAGACGCGCTGGATTTAGGTTCCAGTCCCGAAAGGGGTAGGGGTTCGAACCCCCTCTCTCGCACCAGACTAATAATCAAAGACTTACGACTAAAAAACGTAGGTCTTTTTTAATGCCGTGTATCGTTCTGAAATGTCCTAAAACATGGTGTTTTTACCTCGAAAGTGAATAAAAAGGGGATAAACTTTTTCCCCTTCTTTTTCACCCCCATAACCGGGTTTTTCGTGCCTGGGCGGCCCGTCTCGGCAGCGGTCTCGCCATTGAGCTGTGCCCCTTGCCGGCGCGAATAACCGGATAAACTTTCGCCCCTTGCCGCCACCGGGCGGCGCGACCCTTTCAGCCCTGTTGCCGGTCCAGAAGCCGGTAGCCGGCGGCTTCCAGGATGTGCACGACCGCGATGCGGTCGCTGCCCTCCAGATCAGCCAAGGTCCGGGATACCCGCAAAATCCGGTCGTAGGCCCGGGCGCTGAGGTTCAAGTCGTTGATCACGTTCAGCATCGTCTGCCGGCAGTCCGGAGACAAATCGCAGAAATCATCCATGGCCCGGCCGCTCAAATCGGCGTTGGACCGAAAAGGCGTTCCGGCAAAGCGCCGGCGCTGGATGGCCCGGGCCGCCGCCACTTTCGCCCGCATGCTGGCGGAGCCTTCCCCTTGCCGCCGACTCGTCAGCAGGGTGTCGCTGATCGGACTGACTTCGATATGCATGTCGATGCGATCCAGCAGCGGGCCGGAAATGCGGCCGCGGTAGACATTGATCTGGAAAGGACTGCATTGGCACCGCCGCGTGCGGGAGCCAAAATACCCGCACGGACAGGGATTCATCGCGGCGACCAGCATGACCCGGGCCGGAAACAGGAACGTGCCGGTCGCCCGCGACAACGTCACTTCGCCGCTCTCCAGCGGCTGGCGCAGCACTTCCAGCACATTGCGCCGGAATTCCGGCAGTTCGTCCAGGAACAGCACCCCGCAGTGCGCCAGGCTCAGCTCGCCGGGGCGCGGTATCGCCTGGCCGCCGACCAGGCCGGCGTCGCTGACCGTGTGATGCGGACTGCGAAACGGCCGCCGGACAATCAGGCTGGTGCGGGCGTCAAGGACGCCGGCGATGCTGTGGACCTTCGTCACCTCCAGGGCCTCGTCGAGATCAAGCGGCGGCATGATGCCCGGCAGACGCTTGGCGAGCATCGACTTCCCCGTGCCAGGCGAGCCAAACATCAAAAGGTTGTGGTTGCCGGCCGCCGCCACGGTCAAGGCCCGCTTGGCGCTTTCCTGGCCCTTGACATCGGTATAATCGGGGATGCCGTCATAGACGCCTTGAAAAACCTGCGACACGTCGACCGCAACCGGCTGGAAATCGTCCGGCTGGATGAAATAGCGCACCGCCTCCCCGAGATTTTTCATGCCGAACACGGGAATCCCGCCGCCGGCGGCGGCCTCGTTGGCGTTGGCTAACGGCACCATCACGCTGCGCATCGACTGCTCCCGGGCATGCACCGCCACCGGCAAGGCCCCTTGAATCGGGCGGATGCTGCCGTCAAAACCAAGCTCGCCGATCACCATCGCCTCGGACAGCCGATCCGCCCGGAAAATGCCCTGCGCCGCCAAGATCCCCAGCGCTATCGCCAGATCAAACGCCGAACCCGTCTTGCGCAGCTCGGCCGGCGCCAAGTTGATCGTGGTTCGACCCGACGGCGGCCGGAAGCCGCTTTCATACAACGCCGACCACACGCGCTCGCGGCTCTCGCGCACGACCGTGTCCGGCAAGCCAACCATCAGAATCGACGTTTCCTGGCCGGCGCCAGTCACGTTGATCTCCACTTCAACCGTCTTGATGTCAACACCATGAATGGCCGCACTCCAACTTCGTGCCAACATTTTCGCTTCTCCTTTCGTTAAGCAATGACCGGAATGCCAGGCCCGAACACCTGGAGACCAGCCATGACATGGCCAGCCGACGCCATACCCCCACCGCCAAGACCGTGCCGCCATCGCCAAAAATGAAATTTGACTTGCTAAAAAATTACGCGATTTATTCCCTGATACCATATCACTTTAATCATCTTTTGCAATTCATTAATATTCATAGAAAATCATAGTGAATCCCGACGGGAGCGATGTTTCCCGGAGCATGTTCCCGGCGGCCATCCCCGAGCCGCCCTGCCGCCGGACGCGAGGGCGGCAACCCCCTGCGCCCGGCGGATTGACTGTGATCACGTTGTGCCGACATTTTCATGGTTTATTTATCAACCCACAAGGAGCGACCTTGATATCCGCCATCGAACCGCATGTGATTCAAGAGGGCTATGACCGCAAAACCTGCTGGGTGCAGTCTCGCGCCGGCATTTTCCCCGATGGCCAGGCCGTCCTCACCACCCAGAAGCTGCTGCTCTCGGGCAGTGACATCTTTTATGGTCTGCACAGCCGCCACAGCCTGGACAGCGGCCGCAGCTGGGAGCCGCTGCAAGTTCAGGCCGGGCTCAGCCGGCGTCCCTGCGGCGACGGCCTGGTCATGTGCCCCTGCGACAGCACGCCGGCCTGGCATGCAGCCAGCCAGACGATGCTGCTGACCGGCCACACGGCCGTCTACCGTGATGACTCCCTCGCCCGCCCCTATCGCCATTTCACGTTCTACAGCACCTATGAACCCGCTTCCCGCCTCTGGTCCGACTGGCGCACCCTCGACCTGCCGGCGGCAACGGGCCTGCTGGCCAGCTGCGGCTCCGGCTGCGGCCAACGCTGCGATCTGCCCGATGGCGACATTCTCATCCCCGCCTACGGCTCCGGCCAGCCGCCGGCCCAGGACTACGCCGCTGCCATTCTCCGCTGCGGCTTTGACGGCCGGACCCTGACCTTCAAGGAAGCCGGCCGCCCACTCTGCCTCGCCGGCGGCCGCGGTTTCGTCGAACCTTCCGTCACGGCCTACGCCGGGCGTTTCTTTCTGACTTTGCGCAACGACAGCAAGGGCTACGTCGCCAGCAGCGACGACGGCTTGAACTATTCGACTCCGAGGCCATGGTGCTGGGAGGACGGCACGGAAATCGGCAACTACAATACCCAGCAGCACTGGCTCACCGGCGGCGGTGGCCTG
>JAKLHU010000037.1 GCA_022709995.1 Verrucomicrobiota bacterium
ACGACGTCGCCCATGCCTAAAATCCGCTGCGCCATGCGGTCGGGATGAAAGACCTCCAAATCGATTGGACGCTCGCCGACCGTGACAAATTTGATGGGCTTGCCCGTGACCTGGTGCATGGACAAGGCCGCGCCGCCGCGCGCATCGCCGTCCAACTTGGTCAGGATAATGCCGGTGATGCCGAGAGCGCGGTCGAAATGCTCGGCCACCGACACCGCTTCCTGGCCCAGGGCGGAGTCGCCGACCAGGAGGATTTCCCGCGGCTGCGCCCGCCGTTTGACTTCCACCAGCTCCTGGACCAGCTCCTCGTCGATCTGCAGCCGGCCCGCCGTGTCAAGAATCAGCACGTCCATGCCCGCTTGTTGCGCCGCGGCCCGGGCGTTGACCGCCAGACGCGCCACGTCCTTCAAATCGCGGTCGCTGAACACCGGCACGCCCAGCTCGCGGCCAAGAATCTCCAGCTGGTCAATCGCCGCCGGCCGGTACACGTCACACGCCGCCAGCATGACTTTCACATGCAGCTTGTCCTTGAGATAAAGCGCCAATTTGGCGCAGGTCGTCGTCTTGCCGCTGCCGTGCAGACCGCACAGCATGATCAGGGCCGGCGGCTTGCCGCCGACATCCAGCGGCGCCGTGTTCCGTCCCAGCAGCTCGATCAGCTTGTCGTTGACAATCTTCACCACCTGCTGGCCAGGGGTGACGCTCTTCATCACATCCACGCCCAGAGACTGCTCGCGAACGGAATCAATAAACGACTTCGCCACCTGATAGTTGACGTCGGCCTCCAGCAAGGCCCGGCGAATCTCCGCCATCGCGTCGCTGATGTTGCTCTCCGTCAACCGGCCGCGACCGGTGAGATTGCGAAAAGCCTGCTGAAAACGACTGCTGAGTTGATTGAACATGACGCCCGTGCTCTCCTTCAAAAATCACAATAATCCGGCCCCCGCGGCCGCCGTGCAAATCATGGCCTCGGCCGTCCGGCCCGATTGGTCGCGATAGCGGCCGGCAACCTCCTGGGCATAGGCCGTGGCCTGTTCCGCCCGCACCAGATGAACCGAAATGCCGCCAAAACCGCCACCGCTCAGACGCGCGCCATACGCGGCCGGCAACCGGCGCGCAATCTCGACCAAAAGGTCCAACTCCACGCAACTGTTGGCGAAATTCTCCCGCGAACTGTCATGCGACGCGAACATCAACTGCCCGAACCGGGCGACATCGCCGCCAGCCAGGGCCGCAATGCCCTGCGCCACCCGGCTGATCTCGCCGACAACGTGGCTGGCGCGCCTGTATACCACCGGCGCCAGCTCCTTCTCCGCCGCCGCCAGCTGGGCTGGACTGACGTCCCGCAAGGCCTTGACGCCGGGATACACCCGCTGCAAGACCCGAACCGCTTCCTCGCAGGCCTGCCGACGTTCATTGTATTCGTTGGCAAGATTGTGCTTGACCATGCTGTTGACCACCACAAACGCCGTCCCGTCCGGAATCGCTACATTCTCAACCAGAAGACTGCGAAAGTCCGAATACACGAGACTGCCGGCCCGGCCCTTCAGCGAACTGAACTGGTCCAACAGGCCGGTCCTGGCCCCAACATAGTTGTTTTCGCAGGCCTGGCCAATGCGCGCGGCTTCCAGCCAGGGCAGTTCGACTCCCGCCAGCCGGCTCAGCGCCAGCACCATGGCCATCTCCAAAGCCGCCGAACTGCTCATCCCGGCCGACATCGGCACCGTCCCGAGCAAAACCGCGCGGAACGCCGGCACGGCCATGCCACGCCGGCGCATTTCCACGATCAGGCCCTTGATGTAATTCGCCCAGTCGCCTTTTTTCGGATGCGCCAGATCATCCGCGTCAAACGTACGCTCGCTGCCAGTGCCCAAATCAACCAGAGTGCAGATCCGCCCCGGCGCCAGACCGGCGGCCACGTGCATGGCCCGATCAACCGCGACACTCAACACCGTGCCCTCGTTGTAGTCGGTGTGATTGCCCAGGATCTCCAACCGGCCCGGAGCGCGGGTCATCACCCCCGGCCGCTGGCCAAATCGTTCGGTAAAGGCGCTTTCGACGCGTTCCCGCATGACCTCGTCTCCATGCCTGCCTGAATCAAATCCCCTTGGCCGCCGCCTGGCCGGCCGCAAACGCCTGGCGGTTGGCCGCCACGACCTCCGGACCCTTGCGCGCAAAAGCCTCGGCGATCGTCGCTTCCAGCACTTCCACGGGCATGCCCAGAAACGGCGACACCGCGCCGAGCATGACCATGTTCATCGCCCGCGCCGAACCGACCGCCGCCGCCATCGCCTCCGCGTCAATCACCAGGCTGCGCGGATACGCCCGCAACGCCGCCAGGACCGTCTCCAGCTCCGGATAGTCGCCGATGTTCGCAACGGGGCGCGAATTGGCCAGAATGACGCCCTGGGGATGCAGCGATTCGGCCTGCCGCAAAGCCTCCATCGGCTCCACCGCAATGAGCGCATCGGCCGTGCCCGGCGCAATCAAATCGGAATGAATCGCGTCGCTCGACAAGCGCAGGTGCGCCAGCACCGCCCCGCCGCGCTGAGCCATGCCATGCACTTCGGACTGCTTGATGTTCAAGCCCTGCTTGACCGCCGCCTGGCCGATGATCGACGCAATCGTCAAAATCCCCTGCCCGCCGACACCCGCCAGCACAATATCTTTTTTCATGTCCTGCTCTTCCTGATGGTTGGTGATGCCAAAACGCCGTCCGTACCCGGCGACGACGGCCAGACGCCGCTTCTCACTTTTTCCGGCGCAGCGTCTGGATGCATTCCCGCCGCAGAATCACGACGGAGAGCCCCGCGTAATCCAGTTCCGCGGCCAAAGCCTCCACATTGGCGGCATGATGCTTGGGCAGCGGCGTCAGGATGCGAATGTGCTCCGGCGCGACTCCCAGGCCGGCGCAGATGTTTTCCATGTGGCCGGCGGCTTGCGACGTCTGCCCGCCGGTCATGCCCGTCGTGCCATTGTCGAGAATCACGACCGTGATCGGGCTGTTCTCCCAGACCGCGTCCAAAAGCGCCGTCATGCCGGAATGCGTAAAGGTGGAATCGCCGATCACCGCCACGGCGGGATGGACGCCGGCGTCGGCCGCCCCCTTGGCCATGGCTATCGAGGCGCCCATGTCAACGCACGTGTGAATCGCGTTGTACGGCGGCAGCGCCCCCAGCGTGTAGCACCCGATGTCGCCAAAGACACGGCTTGTCGGCCGGCTCTTCAGGACTTCATTGAGAGCGTCGTAGCTGTTGGCGTGCGGGCAGCCGTCGCACAACCGCGGTGGACGCATCTTGACTAACGGCGACGCGGCCGGCAAGGCCGGCGCCGGCAGGCCGAACGCCTGCGCTACGGCTCGCGGATTCAATTCCCCGGTCCGCGGCAGATCGCCGGTCAGCCGGCCGCGCGTCCGACCGCCGTCGCCCAACGGCCCCCGCAGCATCTGCTCCACCAGGGGCATGCCCTCCTCAATCACCATGATCTGGCGGCACTCCGCCAGCAATCGCGACAACTGCCGCTTCGGCAACGGATACTGCGATATCTTCAACACCGGATGCGGGCAGGCGCCGGCAAACGCCTCCTGGAGATAATTATACCCGATGCCGGTGGCAATCACCCCGATGGACCGGTCCGGACCATCGCTGTAGCGGTTGAACGGCGACTCCTCGCTCAACCGCGCAAACTCGTCCTGCTTCTCGCACAGCCGGACGTAATTGCGCTTGGCGATGACCGGCAACAGCACAAACCGGCCGCGCATCTCGTTCAAGGCATCCAGCTCCTTCATCGGCTGTTTGTCAACGCTCACGGCGACGTTCGCCCGCGAATGCGACAGCCGCGTGCACAGCCGGACCAGCACCGGCGTCTCCATCCGCTCGGACAAGGCAAAGCCATGCGCCGCCATCGCATACGCTTCCTGCTGGCTCGACGGCTCCAGGCACGGAACCATCGCAAACTGCGCGTAAAACCGGGAGTCCTGCTCGTTCTGCGAAGAGTGCATGGACGGGTCGTCCGCCGACACCACCAGCAGACCGCCATGCGTGCCGGTGACCGCGGCGTTGACGAAGCCGTCCGCCGCCACATTCAGGCCGACATGCTTCATGCAGACCATGGCCCGCTTGCCGGCAAACGACATGCCCAGGCCTTCCTCCATCGCCACTTTCTCGTTGCACGACCACTCGCGGTGCACACCGCGCTCGGCGGCCTCCCGCGACCCTTGAAGGTATTCCATGATCTCGGTCGACGGCGTGCCGGGATAGGCATAGCAGCCAGACAGGCCGGCGTCCAACGCGCCCTGCGCCAACGCTTCGTCGCCGAGTAACAACAACTGGGTCATGATTCTTCACTCCTCAAATAGGCACTGCCATCAATCAAAACATTGCAACAGGAAAACTTGTAAATATAATCCGAAATCCGCTTGAAGCGAATTCCGCCTATCCCGAATTCAAGCCGTTTGGCTAAATCCAGCCTCGGAGAGGCGACACCATAAGTAACCCCAGGTGGAGCGAAGCGAGTAATCGGTCACCCATTGATAATGGCGGTCATAGTGGCCTGACGCGCCGAGGTGGCGCCTCAGGCCCTGAGGCGCCAAGCGTTGACTCCTCAACAGCTCAGTTATCAATGGCACCTATGTTACATGGCCGGATAACCGGGGAATGGGGAGCAGGCTAAAACCTGAACACCATACGCCGACGCCCACCCAAGGAGCCTGTAACCTGCAAATTGTCCCAGCGGAGCGCCGGGTTGTACACTGACCGATTACCGAAGCGGAACCTGGGGGTTGGCCTCTCCGAGGCAGGCTCTTGAATGAACCGAATTCTGAATTTGTGCGTCCTTTCTTGCCCGAAACAACTTAACGCTTATGGGCTTCCAGACCGTGCCCGCGGAAGGGCTTTATGGACGGGTAATAGTGCGCCGGAAAGCGCGTTGTGGCAGTGGAAGGCGTACACGGGCTGGAAGCCCGTGTCACCTGGAGTTTGGCGAATCACGCGGCAAAGCGGTGCGGCGCTCCCAAGTAGGCGCCCCAGGCCCTGGGGCGCCCAAGCGCCTTTTTGCCCAGCGCCCGGCTCGGCGAATCGGCCATTTCGGCTTCCTGGAAAATTGCCATTCCTGGGTTGGTACGGCGAGTCAGGCCAAGCCCGGTCGCTGTACTCCGGACTTTTGCCAAACTTCAGGTGCACGGGCTGGAAGCCCGTGTCACCTCTCCCGTGTCACTTTAGGATAGCGTTGCTCTATGGCTCAATGTTCAATGGCTAACCGATTACCCCTTGGGTGGAATTATGCCCGGCCGGCGCATTGCACTGCCGGCAAAGATGATTTACGTTATGGGCGTTGCTTTTAGTTGTCCCTGTTCTCCACCTGTCTGTCGAGCTTGCAAACCCTCTGGACCGCTCATGAAAAAAGTCTATTCCGCTTCGGTGACGCCGTTGCTTGCCGACGGCTCCCTGGACACCACCGGCCTTCGCAACATCCTGCGGCGCAATATCCGGCATGGCTTGAACGGCGTTTTCATCCTCGGCTCCATGGGCGAATGGGGCAGTTTTTCCGATGACGCCAAGGAGAACCTGGTCCGGGAAAGCGCCGCCATTCTGGCCGGCAGCGGCACCGAACTGCTGGTCGGCATCAACGCGACCAGCCTGGCCCTTTCCCTGCGGAATCTCAATCGCTACCGCCACCTCGCGTTTGACAGCTATGTCTTCATGCTCCCCGGCCGAACCTCGGCCCTCGACCCGGTGAAATCCATTCTGGCGGTGCTGGACGCGGCGGACCGGCCGGTGTTCTACTACCATTGTCCGCCCAACAACGGCATCGACCTCAACCTGGACCAGTTCGACGCCATCATGGCCCATCCAAATCTGAAGGGCATCAAGAACTCCGCCTCCAACATGTGGCTGCGCCGCGAGTTGATCCTGCTCCGCAACGACCGCGGCCATAAAACCCTTCTCCTCGAAGGACAGGAATGGGCCACCGACGAAGCCATGATCGCCGGCTATGACGGCATGCTCTGCGGACTCGGCGCTCTGGCCTCCAAAGTCATGGTCGCCATCGCCCGCGCCGTCGACCAGCAGAACTTCCCCGAAGCCGTCAACCGGCAGAACGACTTCATCCGGCTCTTCCACGGCGTCTATGGCAAAAAGCTGGAAAATGTCTGGGTCGGGCAAAAATACGCTTTGGTCAAGCTCGGGCTGATCGCGACCCCGCTGACCCTCGCCCAGGAGATGAGCGCCCTCACCCCGTCGCGCCAGGCCGAAATCGAAAAGTGCATAGCTGACTATAAAAACATCCTCGACTGAACCACCCCGGCCCCGGCCGGGGCCCGCCATTCCCATTGCCCAGGAGAGCGCCATGCGCTACCGCGAAACCGGCGAACTGCACAAGGACTTCCACGGCGCCTTGAACACCACCGTGGACTATGTCGTCAAAACCTATGGCCGCGAAGCCCTGCGCGAAATTTTCCGTCGGGTCGGCCGTGACGTCTACCGGTCCATCCACGCCGGCCTCCAGGCCGGCGATCCGGCGGAGCTGGTCGAGCACCTGCGCTACTTCTACACCCGCGAACAGGCCGACTTCACGCTGACCGTCGGACCGGACGCCATCGTGCTGGACGTCTTCGAATGCCCGGCCGTCGCGCATCTGCGCCGCCTGGGCATCACGCCCTCGCCCTGCTTCTGCGACCAGACCGTCGAAGTCAATGCCGGCCTGTGCGAAGACACGCCCTGGACGACGACCACCGAACGGCTCGGCCCCGGTCGGTGCCGGCAATGCTTCACTCGCGGAAAGGACAGACAACCATGATTCCCAGCGATCATTTTGTCCGCTTCTACAATGAAGTGTTCAAGTTTCTGGATGGCCGGCCCGGCGACGCCTTGGGCGACTACTACCGCGAGATCAGCCGCCACCAGGAACGGCATGTCCTCCAGCTGTTCCGGGAAAAAGGCCTCCAGGGCATGTACGAATACTGGGAGCACATCCGCATCGAGGAGAACTGCGGCATGACCCTGGATCTGCGCGCCGATTGCCTCGTGCTCACCATGCACGCCTGCCCCAGCCTGGCCAAAGTCACCGACAACGACGCCGGGCCGTGCCGGAAGTACTGCGACCACTGCCCCGGCTGGGTCATCCCCCTGCTCGAAAAAACCGGCTTCACCTGCGAATACAACCTCGTCGACCGCGCCCTGCCGCAATGCCAGCTGACGATTTTCCCGGCGGCGGCGGGCCGGCCCTCCCGCGTCTTTCTGCAGCCGCTCCCCCCAAACGAGGAAAAACCAACGCCATGAAACCCACCTGCATCTCTGCCGGCCTCGCGGTCGCGGCCCTGTTTCTGGCCGGCTGTGCCGCCTCAACCCGGCACATTCCCGCCGTGACTCCCTTTGACGCCGACCGCTACCTTGGCCGCTGGTACGAAATCGCCCGGCTGCCGCACCGTTTCGAACGCGGCCTGGACTACGTCGCCGCCGAATACAGCCGCGAAAAACAGCACCTCGTCGTCGTCAACAGCGGCGTCCGCAACGGCGAACCGAAATCCGTTCGGGGCCTGGCCAAATTCAAAGGCGACATGAACACCGCCGAACTGCGGGTGTCCTTCTTCCGGCCCTTCTACGGCGACTACCGCGTCATCTGGCTGGCGCCGGACTACAGCTCCGCCGTCGTCACCAGCTCGACCAACACGTATTTCTGGATCTTGGCCCGTGACCGGCAACTGCCCGCAGACCGCCTGCAGGAACTGCTGACCATGGCCAAAAAATGGGGCTTTGATATCGACAAACTGGAATACCCGAGGCAATGACCACGCGCATCGTCTGCGTCAACGACCGCATGCAATCCAACTACCGGTACGCCCTGACCGCACCGGCCGGGAAAAACTTCCATCCGGGCTTCACGCCGGACTTGACGCCGGCCGAAATGCTCGCACTGGGCGTCTTCGGCGGCAAGTACATGACCGACTGCCAAGAGGAATTTCCGGCCGAATGGTTCGCGCGGGCCCGGCTGTGCCCGGAACGCCATGACCCCGCCCTCAACTGCTTTGGCGTACTGGCCTCGCAGCCGCTGCCGGAATGGATCCGCCGCGGTTGGATCTACCACGAAGACCCGCGCGGATGGTTCCAATGGTACTGCCGGTATTTCCTCGGCCGCCGCTGTCCCGACGACGACCGGCAGATCAGCCGCTGGCGCGCCATGCGACGCCATGTCACCCAGCTGACGACCCATTGCCAGCCCGGCGACGCCGCCTGCCGCCCACGCCAGCGGCAAGCCCTCCTGCAATGGGCCTATGACAGCCGAAAACTGTGATCGGCCGGCGGCGCGATAACGGCGACGCCAGCGCCCGCCAGGGCCATAGGGCCCCTCGACGCACGTCCACGAAGCCAACGCCGCCACCGCGCCGGCCAACCGTTGTCCACCGTCCACTGCTCCGCGGCCGGCTCTATTTCTTCAGTTCGGCGGCGAGGGTTTGCCAGGCGTTGAGCAGAGTCTCCGCGGTCTCCTGGGCGTACGGGTTGGAGCGCGGCGTCGTCTCATAGCCGCCACGGCCGTAGTTCCAGGCGTTCGGAATATAACCGCCGGGGATGTCCGGCGAGCCGGTGCCATTGCCATGCTCGCAGACCAGGCAGTTGACGCCGGCGAAAAAGCCTTTGCGCAGGCGCAGGCCGATTTCCACAAACGGCTCGCTCGGCAGCGACGCTACCGCCGTCGAGACGCCGAGCATCATGCCGGTCAGGATGAACTCGACCGCGGTCGTGCGCTGGGCGCTCGCCAGCAGGTGATGCGCGAAGTACTTCAAGGCGTACGGCGTCTGCCGGGCCAGGTCCTCGCTGGTGAGATCCGCGCCCGAACTGACATCGAGCTCAAGGTCGGCATATTTCGCCAGCGTCCGCCGCGCCGCGGCCAGCTCGGCCGGGTCGACGCGATGCAGGCCGCCCGGAACGCGTCGGCAGACCACTTTCAGACGATCGCCCGACACGGGCACGACCGTCTTCAGCGCCGCCAGGACGCTGTCCGCATAGCCGCGACCGATTCGTTCCGCCTCCGCGTAGCACGTCTGGCCGCGGTCGGTCGAGACGTCGAAATGATTGATGTTGCCGGCGCAGCCGATCAGCGGCATGGCCATGCTGTCCGGTCCCAGCGCCGTTTCCACCGCGCGGTGGAAAAAACCGCACCAGTCGGCGGAGACGCCATTGCCGCCAATGGTGTCGCCATGATTGACGATGTTCGCCACCACCAGTTCAGTGCGGCCGCCGGCGCGCAGGACGAGCAGCGGAATCTCGGGGTCGATGTCGCCCTCCGGGCGCACAATCTCGGGATTCAGCTTGCCGGGATTGGTCAGCACGGCGCCGTTTTTCATCCAATAGCGGCGATTGAACAGGAAGCGCGCATCAAAGCCCTGGCCCTGCCAGGCCTCGCCGGGATGAAGCGTCGCCAGCGCCTGGCGCAGGGCCTGGACCGCCCGGGCCGCCGCCAGCGGCGGATACGCCGGATTGCTCCCCGGCTTGCCGGAGCGCACCTCCGGCGCCGTGTGGGTGTGCGTCGCCGTCACCAGCAGATTGTCCGAGCCAATCTGGCTGACGCCGGCCGCGGCCAGGCCGTCCAGAATGCCGGCCCGGATTTCCGCCGTGACGGTGACGAGGTCAAACTGCACCAGCGCGGCCCAGACGCCGTTCTTTTCCAGCACGACGGCCCGGACCTCAATGTCATCCAGAACGCGGTCCCACATCCGCCGGTTGAAATAGCCGGCCAGGGACACCGGCACTGCCGGATTGATGCACTCCCGCGCCACGCCAAACTGCAACTTCATGGCACCTCCTTCAATCTTTGACGAAATCCGGCCGCGACTCGCGGCCTCACCCCCCCGCCAGCACCATCCTGGTCACAATCATAAAGCATACCGTCCCGGCGCCAATGCTGAGCAGCGCATTGTTTTTCCAGAGATGCACGGCCACCACCAACGCCACCGACACGCACTCCGGCAGGCCACCGCG
>JAKLHU010000370.1 GCA_022709995.1 Verrucomicrobiota bacterium
AACTACCTGCACACCTTCCGTGATCTGCTGCTGCCGGACGAAGACGACTCCTGGCGACTGCAAATTCTGACCGACCTGACCACCCTCCCCGAACTGGGCGACGATGACGGTCCCCAGGGCAACGGCGCCCCGGTGAACAATGACGGCTCACCGGTCTTCCACGCCCTGCCGGAGTCATACGCCAAGGCCCACAGCGACGGCGAACGCTGGCGCTGGCTGCTGCACCTGGCGGAACAGTCCAAAGTGGACTCCATTCGCTGGCGCGCCCGCATGGACTTCGCCGACTTCCTCCGTTCACAGTTCGGCGTGCAGACACTTCAGCGAGACTTCTTCCATGCCGACAGCGGCGACGATTCCCTCGCCGCCGTCCTGGCCGTGGAAACGCTGTCCGACGACGAGACCATCGCCCGACTGGCCGGCGGCATCCGGCGCTTCCAACTCCCGGACGAATTCAATTACATCAAAATCTACCAGAAGCTGATAGACGAATATCCACTGACTTTTACTTCCCCGAACCGGCTGGCGGCCATCTATGAAAACCGCCGCCAGTATCCCAAGGCCGTGGAATGGTGGCGGAGGGAAGCGGAAGGAGCTGGAGAGGGCGCCACCGCCCATAATAACCACGCCCTTCGGCAAATCCAGCGCATCACCGGCAACTGGGGCGAATTCCTGCCCGGCAAACCGCAGGTCGCCGGGCAGCCAGCCACCGCGACGCTACGGTTCCGCAATGCCGCCAAGGCGCGCCTGACCGTCCATCGCATCGACTTGGAGGCCATGCTCGCGGCCTCCAAAAAACACCTCCGTGCCAACGGCGACGGACGCCATCTGGACTGGAGCATGACCCAGCCCGCCAATATGTTCTCCCTCTTGGGCGACAAAAAGGGCGAAACCTTCGTCAAGGAGCAGCTGGCTGCCTGGGAGGAGACGCTCGAACCGCTGCCCGGGCATCGCGACCGCCAGGTGACCATCGCCACGCCGATCACCAAACCCGGCGCCTATCTAGTCACGGCCACTCTGCCGGACGGCAACATCAGCCGCCTGCCCCTCATCCTCGAAGACGTCAAAATCGTCAGCAAATCCCTGGCTGACGGCCATCTATGGCAAGTCTTGGACGCCGCCAACGGCGCCCCCGTCTCCGGGCTCGACCTGCGCCTGTTCGGCTGGAATGTCCGCTGGAACTCCAAAACCAAGCGCAACCAACTCACCATCCGCGAACTGAAAGCCAGGACCGACGCCGAGGGCCTGGCCGTCCTGGACGCCAAGACGCTCAGGACGAGTGACGACCATGGCAGCCTGCAATGGCTCGTGGAAACCACCAGCCCCGAGCGGCGCCTACGCCTGCCATGGCTATGACGCCTCGACCGGATTCGGCCGCCGCGAGAGCACTTGGCAGAACACCAAGGCGTTCGGCATCACCGACCGGCCCGTCTACCGCCCCGGCCAGAAGGTCGACTTCAAATTCTGGATCGCCGAAGTCGCCTACGACCGCGACACGCCCAACCCGCTGGCCGGAACCGCCGTCACCGTCCAACTGCAGGACCCCAAGGGCGACAAAATGCTGGAGACTTCCCTGGTTGCCGATGGCTGCGGCGGCGTCGCCGGCGACTGGCAGATTCCAGACAACGCCGCTTTGGGCATGTATTCCCTTTTGCTTGAAGCCGGCGCCGACCGCCGCTTCTACCATCGGGTCGGCTTCCGAGTGGAAGAATACAAGAAGCCGGAGTTCGAAGTCTCCGTGGACCTGCCCGCCGAGCCGCCGCTCCTGGGCGACCAGGTGCAGGTCACGGTCCGCGCCAAATACTATTTTGGCGCCCCGGTCTCTTCCGGCCAGGCCAGCATCAAGGTGCTGCGCCATGACCACCGCGATTCCTGGTGGCCAGTCCGGCCCTGGGACTGGTTCTACGGCAATGGCTACGCCTGGCTGGCCGAAGACGCTGCCTGGCATCCAAGCTGGCGCGCCTGGGGCCGCGCCCGGCCGTATTTTGCCTGGCTGCCGCCGCGCCATGCCGGGCCGCCGGAAGTTGTGGTCCAGATCGACCGCCCTCTCGACGACGATGGCACCGTGACCTTCACTCTTGACACCAGCCTCGCCAAAACCTTGTTCGGCGACCGCGACCACCGCTACGAAATCACCGCCGAAGTCCGCGACCAGTCCCGCCGCACCATCGTCGGCGCCGGCGCCGTCATCGCCCCTCGCAAACCGTTCGCCGTCTACGTCTGGACCGACCGCGGCTACTATCATGCCGGCGACCAGATCAACGCCTCCCTGCAGGCAAGGATACCCGGCGGCGTGCCGGTGCAGGGAGCCGGCACCCTCAAACTGTTCCGCCTCGACCGCGATCACCTAGGCGAACTCGTCGAAAAACTGGAACAGGAATGGCCCCTGGCCCCGGGCGACGACGGCGCCGCCGACATGACCATCAACGCCGCCGAACCAGGCCAGTTCCGCTTGACCTGGACCGTGACCGACGCCAAGGGCCGCGCCGTCGAAGGCGCGGCCGTCATCACCGTCCGCAAAACCGGCAAGCAAGTTGAGCAGGACTTCCACTACAACGGCCTCGAGCTGATTCCGGACCGGCCCGAATACGCCCCCGGCGACACCGTGCGCCTTGCCGTCAACACAGCCCTGGCCGACAGCACGGTGATGGTCTTCGTGCGGCCAGTCAACGGCGCCTGCGAACGGCCCGCCGTGCACCGCCTACAGGGCCAGTCGGCCATCCTCGACCTCACCGTCACCCGCGCCGACATGCCGAACTTCTTTGTCGAGGCCTATACCATCGCCAACGGTGACATGCATCACGTCATCCGGGAAATCATCGTGCCGCCGGAGAAAAAAGTCCTCCAGGTCGAGGTGCTTCCCGACCAGGTCCGCCATCGCCCCGGCGGCCATGCCGAAGTGAAAGTCAAGCTGACCGACGCGACCGGCCAGCCGTTCGCCGGCAAACTGGCCGTCGCCGTCTATGACGCCAGTCTTGATTACATCGCCGGCGGCGACAACACCGGCGACATCCGCAGCGCCTTCTGGAAATGGCGGCGGCAGCACCAGCTCAACGGCAGCACCATGGCCTGGATGCTCACCAACCTCCTCCGGGAAAACGAAGAACCCATGCCCGGCATCGGCATCTTCGGCGACCTGGACGAGGCAGCCGGCGCCGTCCTGGGCGCCGCCGCCGACGACGGCGACATGCGCGTCAAGACCCGCTTCGGGGGCATTGCCAAAATGAAAGGGATGGCAATGGCGGCCGCACCGGCCAT
>JAKLHU010000371.1 GCA_022709995.1 Verrucomicrobiota bacterium
GCGCTATCTCGACGTCAAGATCCCTTCCGTCAAAATCATGCTGGGGGACAGCGTCAACTGCAGCCCGGTGACGTATTACGACACGCCGGAGGAGACCCGGCGCGGCGACGGCCGCAGCGGCTTCTTCTGCACCACGATGTCGCAGTACCTCAATCCAATTCTGGCGCCCCGGCACAACGACGGCGCCAATATCGCCTGGTGCGACGGCCATGTCAGCCATGAACGCCAAGCCTACCAGCGCTTCCAGCTGACCTTGAAATTGTATTACTGGGACACCGACACCGTCACCCCGTGAACCGGTCCGCCCGGCCGACCGGGGGCGGCCTGGGCTTTTTCCCGGACCAGCCCGGATCAGCCGGGGCCGTCCCGTCCCGGCCCGGCGCTACCCTTTTACGAAAGACTACGCATGCACCAAGTCTACGCCTTTGTTATCTTGCTGTTGGCCGGCCAGTTCTTGGCCGCCCAGGCCGTTTTGACGTCCGGGGACTGGCGTTTGAACAGCCCCGATGGCGGCGCCATGACCGTGGACGGCGACGTTTTGCGGCTGGCGGCGGTCGACCCGATGGTCGGCGCCGTGGTCTTCGCGTCCCGGCAGCCGACGGCGCCCGGAAAAATTTATCGCTTGTCGCTGCAGGCCTCGGGGTTCGGCAGTTTGGAGGCCGGGGTTTACCTGTATGGCGAGCCGGAAAAGGGCTTTCTGGGGCGCGCCCCGAGTCCGATGGAGCTTCGCCGGCTGCGCGCTTCGGAGCCGCGGACCTGCGACTTTTACATCACCATTCCGGCGCCTTCGCCGGAGGCCGGCGCCGCCGCGGCCTTGAGTCCCTGTCTGCGGGTCGGCGAGGGGAAGGTGGCGATTCACCGTGCCGAACTGACCGAGGTCGAACGCCTGCCCGAAGTCGTCAATTACCTCGACCACAGCCGCCGCATGGACAACGAATGGCTGCCGGTCTACACCGAGCCGAATCTGGTCGCCGACCACGATTTCAAGGCCGAAGCGTATTGGCATGTCCGAGGCGAGGCCAAAGTCGATTTTCACGACCGGGAAATGACGGTTGAAATCACCGCCGACAACCAGAAGGTGCTGATCTTTTCCGACCCGATCGAGGTCCATCCCGGCGACGACTACATCCTGACCGGCCTTTACCAGAGTCAGAGCATCGACTTCGGGACGTTTGGCGAATTGCTGGTGGTTCCGGAAGAACGCGCCGCCGGGCTGCTGGCGGAGCTCGACCAGGCGCAGATTTTCAGTTCGTTCAGTGGCCGCGAACTTTACAACCGCCGGCCGGGCGACTGGCAGCGTGTGGTGACGTCTTACAAGGTCCCGGCCGAGGTCGGCAAAGTCCGTCTGGCCGTGGTCCAGCATGGCCGGCCCTGCCAGGTCCGCTGGGCGGCTTTCTACTTTGGGCTCGGACCCTGGGAACAGGACAACCGCAGCCGCGAATATGACTGGGACAAGCAGGTCAACAACCTTGACCCGCTGCTGCCGGAAGCCGAAGTCGAAGCCATCCTGGAGGGGCGCCAGCCGGTCCAAGCCTGGCTGGACAAGGACGAATATCCGCGTCTCATGGTCAATGGCGACGTCAAGGTCCCGCTGATTTACTTTGGCGACGCCTACAAGCCCAGCCGTTCCAAGTTGCAGGATTTCCAGCGGGCCGGCATTGACCTGCAGCTGATTCCGCTGCTGCGGCCCAACCGCATTTGGCGCGGCCACCGCGATTATGACTTCAGCGCCATCGACGAAACCATCTGGGACAACGTCCGCCGCAATCCGCGGGGCCATTTCATGGTTGTCCTCAGCCTGACGCCCTATGACAGCTGGAGCCAGGAATTCCCGCAGGACGTCGCTCTTGATGCCAGCGGCGTGCCCGCCGTCAGCCGGCACGGTCGTCCCAGCCCGCCCTGCTACTGGTCGAAAGTCTACCAGGAGCAGGCCCTGCACTACATCCAGAGCGCCGTCAACCACATGCGCCAGCAGAAATATTTCAAGGCGATGGCCGGCTTTTTCCTCAGCGGCAATGAAGACGGTCAGTTTTATTATCAGGTCAGCCGCCAGGGCCGCTTGGAGGACGGTTATTCGCCGGCGGTGCTGCCGGCTTTCCGGCAATGGCTGCGGCAGCGCTACGGCACGGCCGAGGCCCTGCGGCAGTCCTGGGGACAGCCGCAGGTCGATTTCGAGACGGCCGTCCAGCCGGATCCGCGGCGGGAACGGAGCGCCGTGTTCTTCGATCCGTCCACGGAGATGCCCGAAATCGACTTGACGCGTTTTCTCAACGAGGGCATGGGCACTTTTGCCAACGCCATGTGCCAGACGGCCAAGGCGGCGGCCGGCAAGCCGGTCCTGTCCCTGATGTGGTGGGGTCGTGGCGGCTCTCTGATGGTCTATCCGCATTTTGCCCAGACCCGGCACATCTTTCCCTCCGATGCCCTGGATATCATGGGGGCGCAGCCCGGCTACCGCGGCGAGCGTCACGCCGGCGGCAGCGTGTTCCAGTCCTGGGTGACGGATTCGGCGCGCTCGCATGGCAAGGTCATGATGTGCGAGGCTGACTTCCGGACCTGGGTGTCGCCGGTCAACAGCCTCCTGCATGACGCCAAAGTCGTCCGCTTCTGGTCGGAGTATGATGTGCGCGGCGTGCTCATGCGCGAACTGGGGCGCATGCTGTCCGTCGGCGGCGGCCTCTGGTTTTACGACATGACGGCCGGCTGGTTCAAGGATCCGGCCATCATGCGCGAGGTCGCGGCCATGCACCGGGTCGCGGACAAGCTCGTCCAGCGCCGGCAGGTCTTCCAGCCTTCCGAAATCGTCCTGGTCAGCGACGAGGACAACTACTACGCCTCCACCGAACAGCTCAACATCTGGAACGGTCCCAATTTCCATTGCGTGCGCAAAAACCAGCGCGCCTGGCTCCGTTCCGGACTGAAATTCGACTTCTACTATTTTCAGGATTTGCTCCAACGGGACATGACGGACTACAAGATGGTCGTCTTTCTGAACGCGTTTTATCTGAGTCCGGAGAAGAAGCAGTTCATCACGGAGAAGCTTCGGCGCGACGGCAAGGTCCTGGTCTGGCTGTACGCGCCGGGCTATCTGACTGACAAGGGTTTTTCGACGGCGTCGATGGCCGAGCTGACCGGCATCGGGGTGCAGACGTGCGACGAGGTTGAGCGCGAAGCGGTGTTTGTCGATTCGGTGGTCAGTCGCGGACTGGCGGGCAGCAGCGTCGGGATGGACAACAAGCTCGGCCAG
>JAKLHU010000372.1 GCA_022709995.1 Verrucomicrobiota bacterium
GGGGGCGGACACCGCCGGAATTGGACTGCTCCCTCCCGGGCCGGGGTTATGGGCGGGTCGGTTCGCCGAC
Source organism: Verrucomicrobiota bacterium (assembly GCA_022709995.1). Taxonomy (GTDB): domain Bacteria; phylum Verrucomicrobiota; class Lentisphaeria; order Oligosphaerales; family Oligosphaeraceae; genus JAAZKI01. Next base: position 71 of record JAKLHU010000372.1, read on the forward strand.
CTGGTTGATTTCCGCGTGGTCGAAGACGACTCTGGTTTTCCAGTTCAGGCCCTCCAGGCGCATTTCCTTCACGAACCAGAGCCCGTTGTCGTGCTTCTTGGCGCCTTTCAGCTCCAGTTGGCGCCAGGGTCGGTCTTCGCCCTGTCGGTACCACCAGGCTTCCATGGGAAAGCCATGCGCCGCGCTGAACGACACTTGGACGGTGCCGTTGCCGCCGGGGTCGGCCAGACGCATCACACGGCAGTCGCGCTGGCGGCTCTTCTGGCGCGGCAGCTCCTCGACGAAGTCCCAATAGATAAAGGAAAAGGTCAAGTCCTCAGGCGCCACGCCAAAGGCGAACAGCCCGGGGGCCTGCTCATGCGGCGGCAGGTCGAGCGTCGTCTTCGCGGCGCCGCCATCCTGGCCGTGCTTCTGTTCAAAGCCATAGACATTGACGTCGTTGAGGACCAGCTGCGCATGCAGGGACTCGGGCGTGAAGGTCATGCGCACCCGAATGGCGCCCTGCACGGGTTCGCTGCCTTCCGCCTTGTAGGTCAGACGACCGGTGATCTCACCCCAGGCATTGGTTTGCAGCGGCCGCCGGACTTCCGCCAGGAAAGCGGCCGGCGCCAGCTCGGCGCCGTCCGCGCCCGGCGCCGGCCGGACCCACAGCAGGCAACCGGCCAGCAGCAGCATGAGCAATGGGCGCCTGCGCATCATTCCTCCTCAATCCCCTGGGGGAAGTAAGCCTTGTCGTTGGTAATGAGCATCTGGTCGAACATGATGCCGTCCTCGCGGTTCAAGAGGGTGATCGTGTGCTTGCCGGCCGCGAGCTTGTACATCTTCGGGGATTCCAGCCAGTGCCAAGTCGTGTAGGTGCCGTCATTGCCCACCGTCACCGAACGCGGCTCGTCATCGACTTTCAGATTGATGGTGTTGCCGCAGGAACCGTCCCACCAGACCCGCAGCCAGATTTTGCACTCCAGGTCGGCCGGCGCTTCAAACTCGAAAACAGCGCCGCCATGCGCCATGGCCGGCTCCTGCTCGGCCGGCGGGACGCCCTTGCCGTCGAGAATCCGCAGGGCCGTCTGCTTCGCGGCCTGCGAATCGGACACCTTTTCAAAGGGCGGCGTCATCGTCTTCACGTCCCCGGCGTCGATGACCTTGAAGAAGTCGGCGTTGACGCCGGCCGCCGCGGCCGGTGCACCATCCGCGGCGACCGGCGCGGCGCCGGAGACATCGCCCCGATGCCGCCGGCTCGATGCCGCGCGTTCTTCCCGGGCGCCCGCCAGGGGGTCTTCCACCGGTTTGATGGCCGCCACCGCCGCTAGGATCAGGCCCAGCGCCGCCGCCCCGGCCAGCACCGACTTCCAGCTGAACAGCGTCGCCCGACGCAAATCCTCCCAGCGGTTCGGCAGCGACGCCGAGGCCAGCGCCAGCACGACGAACCAGCCTAGGCCGCGCGTCAGCGGATCGCTGACGGTCATGCCGGCCAGAAACACCAGCAGGGCCAGGGAACCGCCCAGGGCCAGCCCATTGCCTTGCTTTGACAAGTAGTAGCGCCGTAGTCCGCCGCCGGCGGCCGTCGCCAGCAACAGGAAAAACAGAATCGCGGCCGGAATGCCGGCCGTGCCGGCCAAAATGCCCCAGCCGGCCTGGGTATCGGTGTCAATGTCGTTGAAAATCGGATTGGGCAGGTCCTCGTAGCAGCGGCCGACGCACTGCTGATAACGACCGGAGCCGACTCCCGACCATGGCGCGCGCCCCGCCATGCGCAACGCGGCCACGAAGTCAAGGTGATTGGTTTTCAGCTCGCCGGGATAATCGCCGGTCTTCAAGGGGGAAAACGTCGCCTGCACGACCTGGTGGCATTTTTCCGGCAGGACCTGGGTTCCGACCCCCAGCAGGATCGCCAAAGCGACCAGGTTGACGGCCAAGACCCGCCGCGACTGCAGGACTGCGCCCGCCAGCAGGACCGCCACGGCCAAAAACATCATCTGGCCGTGCGCGATGCCGGCCAGGACCGCCACGGTGCCAAGCAGAACCGCCAGGCAGCGGAAAAAGCCCGGCTTCCGGCCGAACCACTGCGGCTGCACCCAGGCCAGGGCCGCCGCCAGGAAAAAACTCAACGCCATCCGGCTCCGGAACAGCCCCGTGTAGGCGTCGCCAAAGCCCCACGCGACCTTCAGCACGTCCGCCGGCGGGAGAACAATGCCATAGCCATACTGCCCGGCCTGCCAGAAAGCCAGGCCGAGATTGCCGGCAAGGCCGAGGGTGACCGCGACCAGAGCCAAACGGGGCGCGCGTTCGACCAGAAAACTCAAAATCAGCAGGCCGCAGAAAAACTGCTGCACCAGCTGCGCCACTTCCACCGCGCCGGCAAGCCCGGGCCGTGAAAACAAATTGGCCAGGGCAATGACGGCCAAGGCGACAAAGGCCAGCAGGGGGAAGAACAGCCGTTGCCGACTTCGCCACAGATAAAACAGAAGCCCGATCATGGCCGCGGCAAAGCCTAAGTCGGCGACGCCGAGGCGCCCGCCGGCCACCGGCAGCTTGACCTGGTTGGCCATCAGCAGCAGGGCGAGACCGCAGAGCCCAATCAGCCAGCGGGGCGGCGCCGGCCGCGCGGAAGACGTTTCCTCCCCGCCGTCTTCATCGCCGGCGCCCGGCCGCCCGGCTTCGTCCTGGCACTCCGGGCCGGCAGGCCCCGGCCGCCGCACCAGCAAGGCTGGCCGGGAAGTCAGTTCTTCATCCGCTATATTGGGCGATGAATCATGAACATGGTCAGTCATATGCCAAATTTTCCTAGTCCGAGATTCTGCAGGTTGAAGGCCGGCGACGCGGCGCCGGCAGACAAAACTCGATGTGTGCAAGAAAACGGACAGTCAAAACAATTTATTGGCGTATTCTGGCGATTGAGGGCCAGCCGGAAACAGCCGGGCCGTCGGAAACAGCCGGGCCAGCCGGAAACAGCCGGGATTGCGGACCGGTCCCGCTCGCCGGCGATGCCGGCCTGGAGTTTGGCAAAAGTCCTGAGTGCAGCGACCGGGCTTGACCTGGCTCGCCGTACCTACCCAGGAATGACAATTTTCCCCGAGACTGAAATGGCCGATTCGGCGAGCCAAGCGTTGGGCGAAAAGACGCTTGGGCGCCCCAGGGCCTTGGGCGCCCCAGGGCCTTGG
>JAKLHU010000373.1 GCA_022709995.1 Verrucomicrobiota bacterium
TGCCTGGCCTTCGACCGCCAGCGCCGGACGCCGAAACTCCTTTCCCGCAAGGTCCGCCTCCTTGGCCGCTGGCTGCAGCGGTTGAAACATCGCGATGATACCACCCCCAACGGCGTCGAGGCCCGCCATGACTGATTCGGCTGCATCATCCCCGGAACCGCTGGCGTTCCTGCCGGAACTGCGCCGCGAAATCGCGCGCGTGCTGGTCGGCCAGGACGACTTGGTCGACGCCCTTCTGATTGGCCTGCTGACCGGCGGCCATGTGCTGATCGAAGGCCTGCCCGGACTGGCCAAGACCCTGGCGGTCAAAACCCTCGCCGCCACCGTCGGCGGGTCGTTCTCCCGCATTCAGTTCACTCCGGACCTGCTTCCCGCCGACATCATCGGCGCCTGCGTTTATCTGCCGGACCGGCAGGCCTTCGAGGTCCGGCCCGGCCCGATTGCGGCCCATATCGTGCTGGCCGATGAAATCAACCGCGCCCCCGCCAAGGTGCAGAGCGCGTTGCTGGAAGCCATGCAGGAACGCCAGGTCACGATTGCCGGCAAGCCGTATCCGCTGCCGGATCCGTTCCTGGTCGCCACCCAGAATCCGATCGAACACAGCGGCACCTATGTTCTTCCGGAAGCGCAGAAAGACCGCTTCATGCTCCAGGCCGTGCTGGACTATCCCAGTCGTGACGAGGAGCGGACCATTCTCGGGCAACATGCCCATACCGCCGCCGCCGTCCAGCTCCAGACCATGGTCGGCCTCGATGCGATCCGCGCCGCCCGCGTCAGCATCGATGCCATCCATCTCGATGACCGCATCCGCGAATATATCCTCGATGTCGTCATCGCGACCAGGCCCGGCCGCTTGGACGACCTGTCCCAAGGGCAGAACCGGAACCTGCTCCCGGTCGCCGAGCTGGTCGAGGCCGGCGCCTCGCCGCGGGCGGCCATCGCCCTTACGCTGGCCGCCAAGGCCAAAGCCGCCCTCCAGGGCCGTCGCCACGTCCTCCCCCATGACGTGAACGCGTGCGCCGTCCCTGTTCTGGCCCATCGAATGGTCACGACCTTCGAGGCCGAGGCCCGTAAAATCACCGCCCGCGACATCGTCGCCCGCCTGCTGGCGCAATTGTCCGCCCCGTAACCGCGAGGCGGCCCCCGACAAGGCCAAAATGTCCTCTCGAGTGTGCCATATTGGCGCATCTTTTTGCCTCTTGCCGTGGTTTTCCGGCGGCTTTTCGCCGCGGGTATCCTTGCTTTTGAATTGGCATGGTATTTGCTTAACCATTGTGTGTTGAGCAACAACGGCCGGGAGCATGAGCCGGCCGCAACATCCAACACTTCAAGGCAAAGGAGGGTACGACTATGTTGTGGAGAAACGCACGACCATCTCTGTGGAATCCCTGGCATGAGCTGCGGAATTTCAACGATGAGATTTCCCGTCTGTTTGGGGATTTGGGCGAGTTCACGACGCGGGGCGAGTATCCGCCGGTGAACGTCTGGTTCAACGATTACGAGGCTCGGTTCACGATGAAGCTGCCGGGCGTGAATCTGGCCGACTTGGAGATCACGGCCAACCAGGACACGTTGACGATCAAGGGCAATCGCGCGGCCGAAGTTCTTCCGGAAGGGGCGAGCTATCTGCGCCAGGAACGCGGCTCGGGCTCCTTCGTGCGGACCTTCGCCCTGCCGTTCGCGGTCGACTCCGACCAGATCGAAGCCGGCTATAAGGAAGGCATCCTGGTCATCCGCCTGCCCAAGGCCAAGTCGGTGCAGCCGCGCAAGATCAGTGTCACCACCGCGTGAGCAGTCCCCGACGGCGACGGCGCCATGCGGACGCAACCACATCCTGATCACATCACATAACAGAGGAGGACACACTATGTCAACTGAATTGAAGAAGACGGAATCTGCCGCCCCCGTGGCAGGCAAGAGCCAGGCTGCGGAGCCGGTCGTGCTCACGCCGCTGGTCGACATCATGGAGACCGAGAAGGAGGTCATTCTGGTTGCCGACATGCCCGGCGTCAACGAAGGCAATGTCGACATTGACCTGCAGGGCAACAACCTGACGATCAAAGGCAATCGCGACGACAAGTTCGGCATGGACGACGCCGAGCTGGTGCGCGGCGAATACCGGCCGGAATACCGCTACGAACGCCAGTTCACCATTGGCGAAGTCATTGACATGAAGGGCATTTCCGCCCGCATGAAGGACGGCGTTCTGCGTCTGACTCTGCCGAAGCTGAAGGAGCTGGCCCCCCGGCGCATTCAGGTCAAAGCCGGTTGAATCATCCACCAGGGGCATGCCGCCGGTTTTCATCTCTTCTCTCCTTTTCCGGCGGGATGCCCTGTGAGGGGGGCGCCCCGGGCGACAGTCGCAATCGACTGCCGCCCGGGGCTTTTTGGTGCGGCCGCCGGGTGCCCGCGACGGCCCGGACAACCACTGCCGCAAAGGGACTTTGCGGATTCACCGGCAAGGAGGCGTCATCTTGGCGGTGCGGCGGCGGACGGCTCTCGAAAAACTTCCCGACGACGGCGGAAAACTGTTCTGGTCCGGGAGTGCAAATCGCCGATGGGGGATTATTATATAGCCTTAGGTAGCGTCGGTTGAGTCGGTTTTCGTCGTTCCATCCTTTCCCCGAAGGCCCCCCGCATGAAAACGCGTCATCCTGTTATTTGCCTCGGTTGCTTCCTGTTGGTCGCGGCGGGTGCTCTCCCGGCCCAGACTCTCATCCGCGACGGTCGCGGCGAGAAAAAAGGGATTATCGTGCCCGCGGCGGCGAACAGCGTCGAGAAAACCGCCGCTGGCGAGTTGCAGTATCATCTCCAGGCCGCGACCGGCGTGCTGCTGCCGATCGTCAGCGAAGACGCCCCCGAGGCGGCGGCGCTGGACGGCGGCTACTGCCTGGGCGCCGTCCAGCGGGCCGAATCATGGCTGGATCTGGGCGAGGCGCCGGCCTGCTCCTATAAAATCCGACTCCGGGACGGCTTTCTGTTCATCCGCGGCAAAGACGATCCCGGGCCGGAGACGTCGATCCAGACGGCCGCCGGGACGCTGTTCGGCGTCACCGACTACTTGATGCAGGCCCTCGGCGTACGCTGGGTCTTTCCCGGCAAGGACGGCGAATTCATCCCCCGACGCAACCTTGTCACCCTTGACAATTCACTGGACCGCGACTACACGCCGGCCTTGCGCTACCAGGGCGCCCGTACCTACCGGCCGACCGATGC
>JAKLHU010000374.1 GCA_022709995.1 Verrucomicrobiota bacterium
GGACAGGCGCGCCAAGTAGGCGCCTCAGGCCCTGAGGCGCTCAAGCGTTGACTCCTCTATCGCTCAATTCTCAATGGCTGACCGCTTGCACAAAATCATGGTTTTCTTCGCGCCCGGGGGAAGAAAAACAGCCGCGGCATGGTAAATTCATATGGTAAAGAGACGTGGTTGTTTGCCTTTGCCATCAGCGCGCGCCCCCGGCGCGCATCTGCGGAAAGGAGTCTCCTCATGGTCAATCCAACTGGCAGCTCGGCGCCGAAAAAATCGCCGATGACACCGGCCATCCGCCTCTTGAAGGCGCAGAAGGCGCCCTATAAGGAATTATTGTACGATTATGTCGAGAAGGGCGGCACCAGCCATCTCGCCGCCGAACTCGGCGTCGATGAGCACAAAGTCGTCAAGACCCTGATCATGGAGACCGACGCCAAGAAGGCGCTCGTCATCCTCATGCACGGCGACCGCAGCGTGTCCGTCAAGAACCTCGCCCGCTTCCTTGGCGTCAAGTCCGTCACGCCCTGCGACCCGGAGCAGGCCGAGCATAATTCCGGCTACCGGGTCGGCGGCACGTCGCCGTTTGGAACGCGCCGGGTCATGCCGGTCTTCATCGAAAAGACCATCCTGGACCTCGACCGCATCTACATCAACGGCGGCCACCGCGGTTTTGTCCTCGAAATGGCGCCGGAAGACCTGGTCCGCGTCCTCAAGCCGACGCCCGTCGAAGTGGCCATTGACAGCCTCGACTGAAACCCAAGCCCGCGGCCGCGGCACCCCCGCGCCGGCCGCGCCAAGGTGACGCCTCCGGCCCTGAGGCGCCACCTTGGCGCGCCTGTCCACTTGGACCGCCATTATCAATGGGTGACCGATGACACTTTTCCCCGGAAATTTTCACCGTAGCCGCTTGCTTAATGGCAATTACCGGCTATTTTAAAGGGCATTCTGTCAGAAAAGACAGATTCTGTTCCGGCATAGCTCAGCGGTAGAGTAGGTGGCTGTTAACCACTTGGTCGCTGGTTCGAATCCAGCTGCCGGAGCCATTTTTATCAGTACCCGCACCAGCGGGTAGTTTTCGTGAACGGCCAGCCTTCCGGCTGGCCGTTTGTCTTTCCGTCCGCAAATCCCGCTCAGCCAAAGGGATTTGTGACTCGCGCGCCGCCGCTCTCTCGTCCTCTACGAAGCGCCTCACCGGGTCCACTCCCGGCAAAGCGCTTCGGTCTGTTCAAGCACCAGTTCGGTGGCGCGCATTGCCATGTCGGGTGGATAGCCGTACTTGCGCAGGACGCGCTTCACCAGCACGCGAATCTGCGCGCGGGCGTTCTCCCGCATCTGCCAGTCGATGCTGACGCTTTCGCGGACGCGGTTCACCAACTCCTGGGCAAGCAGGCAGAGTGATTCGTCGCCCATGACATCGCGGGCGCTGCCGTTGTCAGCCAGGGCATCATAGAAGGCCATCTCGTCGTCATTCAGGCCGAGCTTCTCGCCGCGCCCCTGCGCCTCGCGAATCTGCTTCGCCAAGTCGATCAGCTCCTGGATGACCTCGGCCGCCTCGATGGCCCGGTTCTGGTACTTGCGCACGGCCAACTCGAGCATCTCGGCAAAGGAACGCGCCTGGACAACGTTCTTGCGGGAGCGGCCCTTGATCTCGTCGTTGATGAGCTTCTTCAGGAGTTCCAGGGCCAGGTTCCGCTGGGGCAGATGCCTGACTTCCTCAAGGAACTCGTCGGAGAGAATCGAGATGTCCGGGCGGTCCATGCCCGCCGCCGCGAAGATGTCCACGACTTCGGTGGACGCGACCGCCTTTGACACGAGCTGCCTGACGGCGGCCTCGACTTCGTACTGGCTCCTGCCGGACTCGTCGCCGGTGGCCTTGACCAGCGCGGCACGCACCTCCTGGAAGAACGCGATGTCGTCGCGCAGGGCCAGCGCCCGTTCGTCGGGCACGACCAGGGCAAAGGCCTTCGACAGATTGGCGACGGCGGGAAGGTAACGCTTCTTGCCGCCTGCCTGTGCGCCGCCCGCAGACAGGTTCTCCAGGGAGAGGATGAACTCCATGGCCTGCGCGATTCCGGCGATGCGGCCCGAGGCCGGGCCGGTGACGACCGCCCGGTAGTCGAAATTATGGAACATCTGCTGCACAATCTCGAACTTCTCGAGGAACACCGCCATGGCCTGCTCGCGGTCGATGGCGGCGCTGCCCTTGCCGCCGTTGGCCGTGTAGTTGGCCAGCGCCTGCTTGAGTGAGTCCGCCAGGCCGAGGTAGTCCACGACCAGGCCGCCCGGCTTATCGCGGAACACCCGGTTGACGCGGGCAATGGCCTGCATCAGGTTGTGCCCGCTCATCGGCTTGTCCAGGTACATGGTGTGCATCGACGGGCAGTCGAAGCCGGTCAGCCACATGTCCCGCACGATGACGATCTGCAATTCGTCGCCGGGATTCTTGAAGCGCCTGGCCAGATCCTCGCGGGCGTTCCTCGTGCGGATATGCGGCTGCCACGACGGATTGTCGGAGGCGCTGCCGCTCATCACGATCTTGACCCTGCCGCAGGCGTCATCGGGGCTGTGCCAGGCGGGGCGCAACGCCACGATGGCGTTGTACATGTCCACGCAGATGCGGCGGCTCATGCACACCACCATCGCCTTGCCGTCCAGCACCTCCAGGCGACTCTCGAAGTGGGCGACCAGGTCGCGAGCCACCAGTCCGACGCGCCGTTCCGTGCCGACCATTGCTTCCATCGCAGCCCACTTGGTCCGCAGGCGCTGCTTCTGGTTCTCTTCCTCGCCTTCAGTGATCTCCTCGAACTCCGCGTCGAGCTTCGGCAGCTCGGCGGCGTTCAGACTGAGCTTGGAAATGCGGCTCTCGTAGTAGATCGGCACCGTGGACTTGTCTGCGACTGCGCGCTGGATGTCGTAGATGGAGATGTAGTCGCCGAACACCGCGCGCGTGTTGGCGTCCTGCGCCTCGATCGGCGTGCCGGTGAAGCCGATGAACGAAGCGTGCGGCAGCGCGTCGCGCATGTGGCGCGCGTAGCCGTCGACGAAGTCGTACTGGCTGCGGTGCGCCTCGTCGGCAAGGACGACGATGTTCCGCCGATCGGAGAGCACGGGGTGCTGGTCGCCGCCGGGCTCTGGGAAGAACTTCTGGATCGTCGTGAAGATGACGCCGCCGCCTTCGGTGCGGAGCTTGGCGCGCAAGTCGGC
>JAKLHU010000375.1 GCA_022709995.1 Verrucomicrobiota bacterium
GCTGCGGCGACGGCGTCCGGCCCGGGCCCGGAAGGTTCGACTGGCGCATCCGGTTCACCATCGGGTTGTTCACGGCCGGGGCCCCGGTCGCGGCGCCGGCCGCGGCGTCCTCGGCCGGCGCCCCGCCGTCCGCTGGGCGGCTGCCCGGCGCATTCGGATTCGTCCTGACCCCGCGCGTGACAAAGCCCCCGGGCGGCGGCGGCGGCATGCCGGCGGGACCACCCGCCCCGGCCGTCACGGCTGCCGGTGGCGGCTCGACGGCGGCACCGGCCGCCCCCGCGGCCGGAGCCACCGCCCCCGCGGCCGGAACCGCCGCCGGCTCAACCTTGTATTTTTCCCGGACGGACAGTTCCTGGTTGACGACTTCCTGGCGCCGGGTAGAATTCTTTTTGTCAGACAGTTCGATTTTCAGGGTGATTTCCTCGCTGCCCTTGTTCAGGATGACCGTATTGGTCGCCGCGTCGATGCTTTTGACCACATAGCCCGTCTCGTTGACGGCGTCCCCGACCCGAAACATCTTCTTGATCGCCTTTTTCGGCGTTTCCTCTGGTTCCGGCGGCGGGGCGAGGGCGGTGCGGACAGTCCGACTCCGGACCGTCCGCGCCCTGGCGGCGGCGAGTCGGGCCGTGCGGGATGCGGCCTGTTCCTGCTTGATGATGGCGACGGCCTGGGCCTGCTCGGGCCGGCCGATACGGGCAATGCCAACCAGCTCGAATTCGGACGGCGCCTGCGCTTCCGGCTCCGGGGCCGGCCCGGCGCCGCCATTCTTCTCGGTCCGTTCATGATGAAACAAACTCTTCTCCCACAGGTCATCCAGGACCAGCTCCGTCTCCGTTGCGGCCGGTTTGGCGGCGGCGCGGGCCTCGTCGGCGCCGGGGCGGACGGCCTTGCCCGAGTCGTTGACAGCGGCATAACGGCCGGTGAAGGGCGGCAGCGGCTGCGACAGCCGCCGCATAGCCGACGTGCTGAACACGGCGCCGCCGGCCAACAGCACCGAAAGTCCCATCCAGCTCATTCGATTCATAGCGTCTTTCCTTTCCCGGCGGCCCGGGCCGGGAGTTCACTGTTCTCGCCCAGCAGGAAATCGGCCGACTCCTGGCTCAACGCGAACGCCTTCAACCGCGCCGAGACATTGACGCTGGTCGGCGTCCGCGGATTGTCCGGCTCGATTTTGCAGTAGGACCAAATCAACTTGCGACGGCTTTTTTCCACTTCCTGGAACAGACGGCTGACTTCCTGCATGCTCACGCCACGCAGATCAAGCCGGATTTCAACTTCGACGACATGGTTGAAACTGGGCAGCTTGTTGCGCTGGGACTCGACTTTCTGCGGCACGACCTGCGCCGCCCGGAGGATCTTGCCAAATTCCTTGGTGACCTCCTGCTCAACGATCGCCCGCTGGGTGCCGAACACCCAGAACGGCTGTGCCAGCTCCTGCAAAGCGGCAAATTCGGCATTCCATTCCTGGTTCTGCTTCTGCATGACCTGCAGATCCGTGGCCATGGACTCCAGATTTCTGGTTTCCGCGTTGATCCGACTCATCGTCGGCAGCGTCTTCACTATGCCGGCATGCTGCCGAACGACCAAAAGGCCGATCACGACCATCAAAAGCACCAAAATAATTTGACGCCGGGGGCGTCTCGTCGTCGTTGACATGGCTGTCACTCGCTTATTTCATTCCGTGAGCTGCTTGTTTCCTGACTGTCTCCCGCCGGCGCCGATTCAACGCTTCAGCGGCGCTGGTGGAGCCGGAGGCTGTCCCGGGCCGCCGGCAGCATGTCCAGCCTCGTCGGCGCCTGCCGCCGGCGTCACCGGGGCTTCCTCCTCGCCCTCGTTGTCCGCCGCCATCTCGTCAGCGGCCTTTTGGACAGCCGCGGCCGCCTCCCGTTCCCGCCTTTTTTCCTCGGCGGCCTTGGCTTCCTCTCTCTCTTTGTCCGTGTCGTAACGGACATTCAGGGTGAATTTGCGGGTACGCCTGTTTTCCCGGGCATCGTAGACGGAACTGAGTTCACGCACATCGCCAAGAACGGGCGAATACTCCAGGCGCGAAGCCAGTTCCGGATCGGATTCAATCTCCTGGATTTGGAAATCGACCTGTCCGCCCTCCTTCCATTCAAACCGCCCCGACATCCAAGCCGGCGCTTCGATCAGCCGGGTCAATTCCAGCAGCGCCAAGGGCAGACTCGGGGTGACGGTGATGGCGTCAGTCAACTCCTGCCGAAGCGCCTTGGCATAGGCGCGGACTTCAGGATTGAGCTGTTTCTGCAAAATCACCGTCTGCGTCTGTATCGCCTGCCGTTCCGACTCCAGCTGCCGCAGGCGGGCCAGGCGGCTCTGGCCGGCGCGGACGCCGCCGAACAGCAGGCAGCCAAGAATGTACAGCCCCAGAGCATAGGCCAGCACCCGGACGCCCTGGTTGCGGCGCGGCCGCAGGCCTTCCGGCACCGGCGCCAGGGTCGCCTGGTCGCGACTCAACTCCCGGGTCAAGCCGTAGACGCCCAGAGCTAAAGCCCCGACATAGGACAGCTGTTCCTCAACCGCCAGCTCTTTCAAGCCGGCAAAGTCCATCTGTTCAAGCGGCAGGGCTTCGGCAAGCTGCTGCGGACGTCCGCCCTCCTGCCCGGCCACGGCGACGATGGCGCGACCACGGCCGGAGGGCACAAAGCGAAAACAGTCATGCGAATTCCGCCCGGGAAAGAACACCGTCTTCCCGCTCAGCAGCGGATCAAGGGCGACTGGCGGCGGCAGCAGCACGTCCAGCTGGCCGAGGCCGCTGACGGTCTCGGTCCATTGCCGCCAAATATCTGCTTTCAAAAAGTACAGGCGGACCAGGATTCTGTTTTCGCCATGTTTTTCCGGCAACGCGCGGTAGCCCCAGGTCAGGCGTTCGACGGGCAGCGGCGTGTGTTTGCGCAACTCGAAGCTCAAGGCATTGCGCAGCTCCGCCGCTTTCAGGTTCGGCATGTCGACATCGGCCATGGCCCAGCCGCTGTCCGCCGCGCCGGCAAGGCAGACCGTCATTTCGCCGCCGCCCAGCGTCCGGCGCCCGGCAGCCAGCGTTTCGGCCAGAGAGACCGATTTGCCGGTGTCATCGCCCCAAAAAGCCTCCACCCGGCAGCGGTCGCCGGAACGACGCAACCGCACACCGCGGCACTGGCCAA
>JAKLHU010000376.1 GCA_022709995.1 Verrucomicrobiota bacterium
CCAACCACCAGATGAAGCTCTACACCTACCGCCGCATCATCAGCCGGCTCCGGCAAAAATACCCCCACGCCCCGCTGCTCATCGGCTCCTGGGACTTCTGCATGTACTGGACCCCCGAGGAAGTGCGCTCCCTGGTCGCCGAACTCGACCCGGCCAACACCCTCGTCTTCGACTATACCTCGGACACCGACGACGAACTGCGCACCTTCCAGAACTGGGATCTGGTTGGAAACTTCCCCTGGATCTACGGCATCTTCCACGCCTTCGAAGACGAAAACGACTGCCGCGGCAACTATGACGCCATTGCCCGACGCCTGCCCATCGCCGCCCGCGACCCGATGTGCAAAGGCATGGTCCTCTGGCCCGAATGCTCCCACTCCGACACCCTCATGCTGGAATTCCTCGCCGCCAACGCCTGGAACCCCAGCCCCGAAAACGTCCACATCGAAACGTTTGTCAAGACCTTCTGCCGTCAGCGCTACCAGGGGCCGCAGGCCGCGGCCATGACCGGCATCTGGACCGACATGCTGCCGCTGATCAAGGTGCGGCACTGGAACGCCCCGCGCCTGCCACCCTACCAGCGCCTGCACCACGACTTCTTCGCCATGCCCTTCCACTACCTGACCCAGCTGTCCGCCGCCAATTTGCAGCGCGCGGCCTTCTACCGCGAGCTGCTGGCCGACCTCATCCCGGCCGCCCCCGCCATCCTCCGCCGGCTGGCCGACATCAGCCTCGACCAGGAATCGCCGCTGGTCGTCCGCGACGTGTTCGACCTGGCCCGCACGGCCGCCGCCCGCCTGCTGCTCTTCGCCTATACGCGGCTGATTGCCGACCTGGACGACTGGCACCATGGCCATGACAACCAGGACGAGCTGCGCTTTGCGACCGCTTCCGTACGCCAGCTGATGAACAGCCTCGGCGACATCCTGGCCGCCAGTCCGGAATTCTCCCTGCACGCCTCCCTGCTTGACCTGCAGGCCAAGCATGAGTGCTGCCCGGACTTCGAAAAAACGCTCAAGGGCAATGCCGAGAACCTGTACTGCCGGTCCTACATCACCGAACTGGTCTTCCACGTGTATCTGCCGGAATTCCAGCTCGTTGGACAATGGATTGAACAGCGCTTGGCGGAGAACAACCGCGGGCTCTGGATCAATCCGCCCGCCGAAATGAAAACAGCCCACCAGGCCATTCTTGACCGGTTCTATGACACGCCGCTGGCAGACATGGCGCCCGATACCGCCGCGGCCCGCACCCGGCTGGCCGACACCCTGCGACAAACCGCCCGGCTCGGGGAAACCATCCTGGCCTGAAAACGGCCATGGTCCCGGCCGTGACCGCGGCGCTGTGTGCAAACACCGCCGGCAGCCAGACCATGTGGCTGGAACCCCAGCGCCCGACCGAAAAGCCCATTTTCCCTAGGCATATCATGGGACTTATAGGACATATATGACGTATGGGACGGCACATAGAACCATAGAACGAATACGTCCTTGGGTTATTGAAGTCGCCCAAAGCCAAACCGAACCCTTAAACAAGGATTAGTGGGTCTAAACGTCCTATTCGTCCTATTCGTCCCATACGTCCTCTTCTTCATGGGCTCCGTAGGGAGGGGGTGCACTTACCGTGGCGTTCTCTACTGCCCGCCGCCGTTGGCCGCCATTTTCCAAGCCGGCTTCCGGCGGAACGGGTTTTCGAACGTATTGGTGATGCGGCCGGTTTTCTCCAGATGCATCATGCAGGCGCGAACACAGCCCGAGGCGCCTTCCAGGGCGCGGGCGTAGAAATACTGCGGCGGCAGCTTGTACTCCTGGGATTTCCCGACCGGCTGCGCAAAACCCTCCCGGTCGGCGGCGGTGACGCTGAAGGGATTATGCTCGGACGAAGCGCCGCAGAAATACCGGCTGCACTTCGAATAGTCGATGTTCGCCCATTCGATCACGTTCCCGTCGATGACGACGCGCACGCAATCCTCGTCCCGCGCGGGGATGGCGCCGCCGGTGCAGGCCTTGCTGCATTGCTTGCAGCGGTCGCAGATCGTGCCCGGCTTGACGACCGGGTCATACTCGAATTCGGCGTCGGTCAGCAACAACGCCAAGCGCTGGCGGGGACCGAACTCCTTGGACAGGAACATCTTGCTCCAGCCCATCTCACCCAAGCCGGCAATCACGGCGCCCAAGCGCATGTGGATTGACATGTTGGGATAGGGATTGCCTTCCTTGAGCGGACGACTGACGCTCGGATGCGGCTTGACTTCCTCGCCCGGAACCTGGCCGCTGGTGTTGGTCGCCCCCCAGGCGAAGTGATTCGGAATCGGCATGGCGTCGTAGCCCTCGTCCTCGATCCAGCGACACAGTTCCCGAAGCACCAGCGGCTGCCGGATGCAGTTGATGCTGGCGTAGCCCACCCCGGAATAATTCGTATAGAACGTCCCCTCCTCAATCCCACGGAAAACACCCCGCAGGTGACGAAAGCCCAGGGCAATCACGGACTTGCAGCCCGGCAACGTCCACCGGGCGTCAAACTGCTTGGGACAGCCTTCGTAACGGCTCACCGGACCAACCGCCACGATGTCCGCGCCGGCCTCCAAGGCGCGCTGCTTCAAAATTTTCGCGCTTAGCATGAGCAGTCTCCAAAGGGTCTTTTGAATTTGTTTTTCAGCACGCCGCGTTCTTCCAGGTGGGCCATGCAGGCCATATGACAGCCGCGCATGCCGCCGATGGCCCGGCCGCTCCACAGCACCGGCCCCAGCTTGTATGCCCGCGCCGCCGTGTAGGGCTGCTGGTTGAAGCCCTCTTCATCCTGCGGCGAGACCATGAACGGATTGCAGGCCTTCTCGCCGCCGCCGTGAAAGGCCACGCTGCATTTCTTGAAGTCCAGCGCGTTCCAGCTCAACTCGCGGCCGGCGATCCGGACCGTCGTCTTCTCGGTCGGGGAAATCGCACAGCCCGGGCAGTGCTCGATGCACTTGCCGCAGTGGTCGCACAGGCCGCCGGCAAAAATCGGGTCGGGGTCGAGCTCGGCATCGCAGCCGACCACGACGACGAAGGCTCCCGGCCACCGGCGGCGAGCACTGTGGACGGCCTTGCGCGTCTTGGCCGCGGCCTCGGCCGTGACCGTGCAGCTGTTGACCACCAGCAGCTCCGCCGGCTGC
>JAKLHU010000377.1 GCA_022709995.1 Verrucomicrobiota bacterium
GAGAGCGGCTGCTCGAAGCTCGCGGTCCGCGCCCCGCCCGGGGCGGCGGGGGACGCGACGGCCTGCCAGCCTTCCGTGAAGGAATCGAGGAGGTCGCCGTCGCCGTCGGCCGAGACGAACAGCTCGCCTTCAGCAAGGACGACGTGACGGTCATCTTCTCCCGCGACGCCCGCGGCCGCCTCAAGATCTGCGTCGAAGGCCACGGCTACGCCAAGGCCGACCTCGAGCGCTTTGGCCAGGAGATCGCCGGCCGCGTCGTGCAGCAGTATGCTTATCAGCGCATCATGCAGGAAATGCAGAATCAGCATTTGGCTGTCATCGACCAGGAAGTCGATGCCGACGACACCATCCGCATCAAACTGCGCAGCTGGGAGGAATGACATGGCCGCTCGTGAAATCACCATCACCATCGCTCCGGACGGCGCCGTTTCGGCCACGGTCTCCGGCTACCCCGGACCGGTCTGCGAAAAGGTCGCCCGCCAGCTGGCGGAAATGCTTGGCGCCGAGGTGTCGTTCACGCCAACTGCGGAGTATTACGAACCGGAAGAGCAGATCGACCTGGACATCAACGACCATAACCAACGCCAGCCCTGACCACTATGATCTGCCCTGGCTGCGGCCTGAACAACCTCCCTGACGCGAACCGCTGCGCCCGCTGCGGGCAATGGCTGGCCCTTGGCAACGTCGCCGAGGCCGCCGCCGGCCCGCCCCGCGCGACATCGCGGCGCTGGTTCCGGAACCGCCTGTATGCCATCCGCCGCCGCCGCGGCTTCCGCTGGCCGCAGGCCGCCCCCGCCAACCAGGAAGACGGCGGGTGCACCGGCGGCGGACGTGAGATTCCGGCCTTCGTCAAGGCGATTGTCCTGGGCATGTTCGCCCCGTCCTGGTGCCAATTCCGCCAGCAGCGCCGGAAACGGGCCTGGTTATATCTGGGGCTGTTTCTGACGGGCCTGCTGGGCCTGCTGTTCACCCTGGGCACGCCCTACCGACTGGTCGCCATCTGGCTGCTTGCCATGGCCCAGACATGGTCCGCCGGCGACGCCATCCCCTTTTTGCCGACTCCCAGCCGGGTCTGGAAAAACGCCGCGGCCTGCCTGCTCCTGTTCTGGGCCGCGGCCCTCCTCGACCACGCCATCCTCGCCGCCTTCTTCTATGGCCAGAACTGGGAAACCATCCCCTACTATTACCATTACCGCCAGCTCAACCGCGGCATGGTCGTCAAAGTCACCCCGCAAACCGCCTACCAGCCCGGCGACATCGTCGCCACCGACATCATCTATTACGCGCAGGCATACCGCAGCTACGACCGGATCCTCGCGACTGGCGCCCACCAAGTGGAAATCACCGGCGGGGAAATATATATTGACGGCAGAAAATTCGCGCGCGAACCGATCAATCCCGACTTCACCTTTCCCGACTGGCGGCAGAGCATGCGTCCCGACGAGTTCCTGGTGCTTCCCTCCGCGTACACGATCGGCCTCCACGCGGACGCCGGCCAGCAAGCCCGGAACGCCATCTGTCCCATCCTCTCCGTCGGTCGCATCCGCGGCAAAGTCGACATCCTCTTCCCCGTCTGGCATCGTCTCCTCCTGCAGGAACAACCATGAATCGCCGCTTCAACTCCCTCGAAATCGACGCCGCCCCGCCGCCAGCCCCATCCACTCCGGAAGCGGCTTCCGGCGAGGCCGTCAAGGACGCCCAATACTTCCTGGATGCCGGCGACCAGCACTTCTACCGGCTGGAATACGAACCGGCCCTCAAGGACTATTCCCGCGCCACCGGCATCGACCCCGGCGCCAGGGGCGCCTGGACCGGGCAAGTCTTCTGCCTGGTCGAACTGGAAGAATACCGCGAGGCCGAACTGTGGTACAAGAAGGCCGTCGAAATCGCCGGTGAAGACGGCCCTCTGCTTGCCCTCCGGGCGCTGATTGCCGCCCGCACCGCCGACTTTGAGAAAGCCTGCGGCTTCGCCGATGCCGCCCTGGAAGCGCGCGGCGCCTCGCCGCTGCCCTACATCATCCGCGGCGAAGTCTTTCTCTACGCCAAGCGCAATGCCGAATACAACTTCAACCAGGCCTGCGCCATCGCCCCGGACGACTGGCGCCCGCGGATCCTGATCGCCAACGCCTGCCTGTTCAGCCAGCAGCAACCGGCCTTCATCCTCGGCTTGAAATTCCTGCAGACCTTTGTCGACCTGCACGCGCCCCAGCCGGAGACTCTTCTCGCCCTGGGCCGCATCCAGGCGGCGATGGGCAAAACCAAGCTGGCGCGATCGACGTTCGAGCAGGCCGCCACCCTCTGCCCAGAAATGACGCAGCTGCGGCACTGCCTGCGGGCGACAGCTCCCCCCAAAGGCTTCTTCGCCCGCCTGTTCAACCGCCGGTCCTGAACCGCGTGCGCTTCAACTCACCCGGATTCCATGAACATCACCTTCGAAGAAATCCTCCTGAACGCCCGCCACTACCAGGCCTCCGACATCCATCTGATTGCCGGACTGCCGCCGGCTTGGCGCGTCAATGGCGACATCATTCTGGGCGAAACGGAGCCGTTCACGGCCGCGGACCTGCAGGAGCTGATCGACCACACCCTGAACGAGGAGCAGAAAAAGGCGTTCCGGAAGAACATGGCCTTGTGCTATTCCATGACCCACCCCGAATGGGGCCGTTTCCGCGTTTCCGTCTACCTCCGCAACGGCTCTCCCGAACTGGCGGTGCGCGTCTGCGCCACCAGCCTGCGGACCCGCGAACAGCTCGGTCTCCCGGCCCCGCTCGATGAACTGATCGAACGCCCCAACGGGCTGATCCTGGTCACCGGAGCGACCGGCTCCGGAAAAACCACGACCATGAACTACCTGATCGACCAGATCAACAGCCGCCGCCGCGGCAAAATCATCACCATCGAAGACCCGATCGAATATGTCCACAGCCACAAACAATGCATCGTCGTCCAGCAGGAGCTGTTCAGCGACGTCGTCAGCTTCGAAAGCGGCCTGCTGCATATTCTCCGCCAGGACCCCGACATCATCGGCATCGGCGAAATGCGCAACCTGGACACCATCGAAACGGCGCTGACGGCGGCCGACACCGGCCACCTGGTGCTGGCGACCCTGCACACCTCCAGCACCATCAACACCATCGAACGCATCGTCGG
>JAKLHU010000378.1 GCA_022709995.1 Verrucomicrobiota bacterium
TAACGTCCACTGTCCACTGTCCATTAACGTCCATTAACGTCCACTATCGTCCACTATCGCCGCCAGGCGTTATTTATCGCCGTCCAGCCAGGCTTGGAAATACGCCTGGTTGGCCGGATCGACGGGCGGGATGTCAAACGGCCTGCCGCCGGAGCGCATGGACTCGGCGCCATAGCAGCCGGCGGCCACGCTGTTGCGCGCCGCCACCGCCGACGTCGTAATCTTGCCGCCATCCCGCACAAAGCGGACGAATTCGGCGACGATGGCCGGGTCGGCGCCGCCATGCCCGCCGCTGACCTCGGGAATGAAATACTGCTCGTCGCCATAAGGATTGTAGCTGCAGCGGCGGTTCCACACCCGCACGACGCAATGGCCGGGGACGTCCCCGAAATTCTCAACCCGGCCTTCGGTGCCGATGATGGTGTAGTTGCGCCAGCCGTCGGGGGCGTAGTGGCACTGCTGGTACGAGCAGACGACCTCGTTGTCGAGCTGCATGGTGATCATGCTCAAGTCCTCGACGTCGATGACCGGGTTCATGCCCTTCTGGCTGAGCGGCGGCCAATTGCTCAGGTGCCAGGACGCGTCGCCGCGCTCCGAGGGGTCGTGGCGGTCCGTGATCTGATTGTAGACGCTCAGGTTGCCGAAGCCGATGACGCGTTTCGTGTAACCATGGCACAGCCAATGCAGGATGTCGATGTCATGGGCGCCCTTCTGGAGCAGCAGGCTGGTCGCCTTGCTCTGCTCCGCGTGCCAGTCCTTGAAGTAGGCGTCACCCCCGTAGGCCACGAAATGCCGGCACCAGCCGGCCTTGACCTGGCCGATCCCGCCCCGGTCAATGACCTCCTTCATCTTCTGCACAAAGGACATGTGGCGCATATTGTGACCCACATACAACTTCACGCCCTTTTCCCGCGCCATGGTCAGCACCCGGTCGGCGCCCGGCACCGTGATGGCCATCGGCTTCTCCAAGTACACATGCTTGCCCGCCGCCAGCGCCGCCAGGGCGTGCTCTTCATGCCAATAGTCCGGCGTGCTGACGAAAACGGCGTCAATGCCCGGCTGCGCCAGCAACTCGCGATAATCGCGGCAGACGAAGGCGTCGTCGCCGTGGTTGGTCCGAAAATCATCCAGGGCGACCGGCCGGATGTCGCACCCGGCGACCAGGCGCGAACCCTCGCCGGGCTTGTGAGCATGACGCGCCAACCGGCCACGACCACCACAGCCAATGACACCAATCCGTAAATCTTCCGCCATCTCGACGCCGTCCTTTCCCAAAAGAAAACACTCGTTTTCCGGCCCGGAGAGACCAAGCCCCCCCGGCGCCACCCGCCGGCGCCGAGGCGCCGCGACTTTAAAACTTCGACTTCACGACGACGACATTGCTGGTCCCGGCACAGAACCACTGGCCGTCCGCGTCCTGCTCGTCATAGGCCGCCAAAAAAGCCATGACCGTTCCTTCGGGCAGAACGGCCGCGATTTCGCCGTTGCGGACCGTCGCCGCCGTCGTCTTCCAGGGCCGCTTGCACAAGGGCCCGTCATCCGTCGTGGTGCAGAGCTGCGCCAGCTTGATGCCTTTGCCGACGCCCTCCACCGGCGCCGCCAGCACGTTGCCGTCCTTCACGGTTGCCCGTCCCAGCACCGGCAGGGGCGTGCCGCCGCGCAGGACCGCGTCCACGATCCGGAACGTCGGCGACAGCTGATAGCCGATATGCGAATGCGGCAGATTGATGATCAGGGTCCGGTTCGCCGTCGTCGGCGCCGCATCCCACGACCGCTGCATCGCCGGAATCAGGAAATTGAGGTCGTTGGTGCCCGCAAACCAGTACAGCGGCACTTTCGCCGCCGCCAGAAAATGGCCCGGTTCCCAGGTGACCGTCGACCATTTGCAAAAGCTTGAGCTGCCGTCGCCTTCACCGAAGAAGCCATGCCCATACACCGGCAGCACGAACTTCAAGCGGTCGTCCAAGCAGGCGACGACCGACGAAAACACGCTCCCCCAGGAAATGCCGATCGCGCCCGTCCGGGCCGGATTCACCCCGGGCAACGACAGCAGCAGCGAATGCGCCCGGACAATGTCGCCGATGTTCTTGTGCACCTGGGCCGGATTCGTGCCAAAGTCGGGACGCTCCGAACCGTACAGAAGAATGCGGTCCCGGCCCGGGTCGGCCGCCCGCGGGCGGGAGTTGTACAAGTCCATCGCGATCGCCGCATAGCCGCGGCTGTTCCATAATTTCACATAGGATGGATACGCCGTGCCGCCGCCGCCATGCACCAGCACCACCCCCGGAAAACCACCGGGCGGAACCGGCCCCGATGGAAAGCCGATATACGCGAAAACCGGCTTGCGGACGCCGTCGACCAGCATGCCGTCGTACAAAATCGACTCCAGGCCGTCAAAGTAACTCTCCTCGAAGTGCGCGGCCGACTCTTGCCGCGGCACCTGGAACAGGTCGGCGACATCCCAGTATTTCGACACCGGGAATTCGGGCAGCTCCGCGGGGGGACGCAAACCATTGTACGTCTTCGGCAATTCCATGACAGCTCCTCTGACCTGTTGTGACCCGGCGAAAGCCGGTTCCGCCCCGAACCTGGCCGAGGCCAGGACGCCGAGCAGCAACGCCGACAAGCCAAGCCGGCGACTGATGCGGCCATAGATATGGAATGAGAATGGTATGGACATAGTCGACCCGTGGACCGCCCGTGGGCCCATGGACCGGGCGGTTGGCGGACAGCGCCGCCCGGCCGCCCTTGCCGGCGGAGCAAGCGCTGCCGGCGCCGCCCCGCCAAGCCCGGGGCGAACGCCATCAGACAGTGAAGATCTTGCCCGGGTTCATGATGTTGTTCGGGTCCAGGGCCTTCTTGATGCGCTGCAGGGTGACGAACCCGGGGCCGTAGTTCTCTTTCATGAAGCGCCCGAGCCTGAGGCCGACGCCGTGGTGCTCGTTCACCGTACCGCCGTTCGAGAGCGCCGCCTGCAGGCCGGCGTTCCAGATCCGGTGGTTGAGGCGCAGGAGGTCGTCCGCGTCCGCGGGCGGCTTGTGCACGATGAAGGTCGGGTAGAGGATCGTGCCGTAGTCGTACCAGTGGGAGAAGTGCCCCATGTAGGTGACCTCCCACTCCTTGAACCCCTCCTCCACGGCC
>JAKLHU010000379.1 GCA_022709995.1 Verrucomicrobiota bacterium
ATATGTTGCGCTTGCCAAACGTGATTTGCGGGTTAAAGTGAGGAGTGTTTGGCGGCGGTTGCCGTGGTCGGGGCGGGGAGTTGCAGTCTTAGCTGGGCGTCCCGGGGCTTCCGGAGTATGTCATTGGTTTTGTGTATCGGCCGCGGTCTGATGTTCAGCGGCGGTCGTTTTGTATCAACCCAGAATATAGGAGGATCCTCCCATCGCACGTCAGCTTAAATTTGGTGACCGTTTTTTCCGGGGCAAGACAGTTCGGTTGATCTCGGACACAAACGAGCAGCTTGGTTTAGTCGCCTTTGAGGATGCATTGGAGCGCGCGCGTGCCGCCGGCCTGGATCTGGTGGAGATGGCTGGCAAGGTCGAGCCCCCCGTCTGCCGCATCATGGATTATGGCAAGTACCAGTACGAGGAGGGCAAGCGCCAGCGCGAAGCCAAGCGCAAGCAGATCCAGCAGAAAGTCAAGGAAGTCAAACTGCATCCCAATATCGACGACAACGATTTCAACACAAAAACGCGCCACGTGATTGAATTTCTGGCAAAGGGTGTTAAAGTAAAGGTCCTTCTGGTATACCGGGGCCGGGAAATGGCTCATCCGGAGATTGGCCAGCAGGTCGTCGAGCGGCTGATCAAGACCGTCGGCGAAGTCGCCGTCGTTGATTCGCCCCCGAAGCAGCTGGGCAAGAATTATCAGCTGATTCTCGCCCCGAAAGCCCAGAAATAACCGGGCGTGGCAATGCGGCTTCCGCCGGAAGCTCCCCGCCAAGGGGAGGCGTTTTTGGCTGGTTGCGTTGTCTTGCCGGTGGCGGAATAGGCCGTGAAGCAGGAGTTGGAGTGAAGTTGGAGTGAAGAGGATAGCGGGGCCGGCGGCAAGCCGGCTCCGGAGACGACGGGTGATCGACCTGGCCCGCAGCGTGCGGTGACCGGGTAAACCATAAACAGGATCAGACCAAAGGACAAGACCACGATGCCGAAGATGAAGACCAGAAAGGCCGCCGCCAAGCGCTTCAAGCAGACGGGAACCGGCAAATTCCGTCACTATCGCGCCAACGGCCGCCATATTTTGACGAAGAAGAGCTCCAAGCGCAAACGCCGCCTGGGTAAGGACGCCGCCGTGAAGTCGACCGAGATGCGCCGTTTGAAGGCTTCTCTGCCGTACGGGCTGTGATGAGGCGCCGGAAGTGAAGCCGGCAGAACCAGAAGCGTAAATCGGTCCGGCGCCAGGCGCCTGACCGGTCAGTTTGGAGATAAGAAAAGATGTCAAGAACAACCAGTGCAGTTCCATCCCGCAAGCGCCGCAAGAGAGTATTGAAGATGGCGCGCGGTTTCCGCGGCAATCGCAGCAAGCTGATCCGGATGGCGTACGGCGCCGTCGACCGGGCCATGGCGCACGCCTTTATCGGCCGCAAACAGAAGAAACAGCAGTACCGCGGGTTGTGGACGATCCGCATCAACGCCGCCTGCCGGGCCCTTGATTTCAAATACAGCTGGCTGATCGACGGGATGCACAAGGCCGGCATTGAGCTGGACCGGAAGCAGCTGGCTGAAATGGCGGTCAACGACAGCGCGGCGTTTGCCAAGGTTGTCGAGGCTGCCAAGCAGGCCCGCTGAAGAGCGTCGCGGCCCCGACCACGTCGCGTCCGCCCAGGCGCATCACGGCCCCTATCGGCCGCGGATGCGCCTTTTGCTTTTCTGGCGGCCGTTGAACCGCCGGCACGTGCCCATTGGAACAGTTCCCGGCAAAGCGGCTTGCGTTTCCGCAAGGGTATGACACCGACGTCCACGCCGCGGGTTTTATCGGCAGTTCTTCCGATCTGGCCGCTGATTCCGCCGATGACTCTTTCGACGGCGGCTCCTATGAAAGCAAAGGTTGGCTGAGGTAGGCTTCATGGCCCTTGATGCCGCGGCAAGAGCGGCGCAGACAACTTTTCGGACGGACTCCGGCGGGGGCGCCGGCCAGACTGGGCGTGGCCGACGGGACCGGCGCGCGGACAACAAAAAACCCGCCTGGGCTTGGGGCCGCGGCGGGTGGGGAAAGCGAAAACTGGCATCTCCAAGGGGAGTCGAACCCCTGTTACCGGGATGAAAACCCGATGTCCTGACCACTAGACGATGGAGACGCACGATTTTTTGAACGACTATACTTTACGCCGGAAACGCGAAAAATCAAGACGGCGGAGAGCAAAAAACGCAAAGCGGAGTAAATTTCATGATGATTTTGATCATGGCCATTTTGCAATGAGTCAGGAAGGGTTGACATGAAGCCATGCGACACGCGGATGACCCATCTGGGAGAACAGAACCTGCCATGACCGAATCAGGCGCCAAATCCATCTTGAAGATATTGTGTCCGGCCTGTGGCCGGAAACTTGACGTGACTGAACTGGAGCCGTTCAGCCTGAATCCGTGCCCGCATTGCCAGGTTCTCTTCAAAGCCCCGAAATGGTATCAGGGCATCCTGCTGGAGGATATTCTGCACGAGGAGCCGGGAAAGGCCGTCTACCGGGCGCTGGATCCGACGCTCGACCGCGAGGCCTGTGTCAAAGTGCTGACGGCGGACGGGCGTTTTCAGCAGTCGCAGCTGGACGATTTTCTGGCCGCGACGCGGCGGACGGCGATGGTCAACCATGCCGGAGTGGCGGCCGTCTATTCCTGCGGGGCGGTCGGCAACGTGGTCTACGCGGTCACCAAGTACATGAAGTCGGTGGCGTGGCGTGATTTGGGGGACAGTCCGGAGGTCATCCGCGACATTGCCCGGCAGGCGCTGGCGGCGCTGGCGGCGGCGGAAGCGCTTGGCCTTGCGCATGGCGGCATCCGGCCGCAGAACCTTCTCGTCAACGACGATGGTCAGCTGCTGGTGACCGATTTCGGGGTGTCGGCCGCGCTGGGGCGGTGCATGTCCGACGACCCGTATGCCAGTCCGGAAGTGATTGCGGGGGCGCCGCCCTGCCGGGCTGGTGACATCTACAGCCTCGGGGTCTGCCTGTATCACCAGGCCACCGGCCATTTTCCCGATGGCTTATCCCGTTGACAAATACCCCGCTATAATGTAACCTATTATCGACTGTAAATAGACTAGAGACATCTGATGTGAGGATCGGATATCACTTATCCGCGGTGATGCGAAA
>JAKLHU010000038.1 GCA_022709995.1 Verrucomicrobiota bacterium
ACACCCCGGCCCAGGCGCCGCGTTCTGGCGGCGCCCCGGGCATGGCGGGCATCAACAACGGCACACGCCGCCAATCGCTTCGCGCCGGCAGTGGGAAAAAGCGTGGCAGTGGCAGCGGGCGCGGAAACGGATCTACGCCGGCGGAACTCGGAGCGGCCAGGCGCCGACACCCCGAAATACCGTAATCGGTCACCCATTGATAATGGCGGTCCTAGTGGTCTGGCGCGCCAAGGTGGCGCCTCCGGCCCTGAGGCGCTCAAGCGTTGACTCCTCTATCGCTCAATTCTCAATCACTGACCGATTACGAAGTACCCGCCGGAACGCGAGGCGATTTCCCTTCTCCCCAAGAACACCCGACGGCCGCGGCCAGGCGGACCAGAAAGGACAGCAGTTATCCATGCGCAGCATCAACGTGACGATCTGGAATGAATTCAGGCACGAGCAGTCGCCGACGCCGGTGGGAGACCTGATCCGACGGCATTATCCGGAAGGCCTGCACCACACCCTGGCGAACAACTTGGCGGCGCCGGATCTGGCCCTGCGACCCGTGTCGCTCGATGAACCCGACCAGGGCCTGCCGGAGGCAATCCTGCAGACGACCGATGTCCTGGTCTGGTGGGGCCACTGCGCGCACGCGGAGGTCAAAGAAGAGCTGGTGGACAGGATTCAGCGCCGGGTGCTCTCGGGCATGGGCCTGATCGTGCTCCACTCCGGCCATTTTTCCAAAATTTTCCGCCGTCTGATGGGCACTGCCTGCCGGTTGCGCTGGCGGGAAGCCGGCGAAAAGGAACGCCTCTGGGTCGTGTCGCCCGCGCATCCGATTGCCCGCGGCATCCCGGAGACCTTTGTCATTCCCCATCATGAAATGTATGGCGAGCCGTTTGACATTCCGGCGGACGGCAGGATCGTCTTCATGTCCTGGCACGAAGGCGGCAATGTCTTCCGCAGCGGCGTCGCCTTCGAGCGCGACCGCGGCCGGATCTTCTATTTCTCGCCGGGCCATGAGACCTTCCCGATCTATCATGACCCCGTCATTCTCCAAGTCATCGGCAATGCCATCCGCTGGGCGGCGCCCGCCGAAATCGTCTCGGAACGCGTGACGCCCCAACCGCAGCCAATGGAAAAAATCTTTTCCGACAATCCCCTGGCCGATTGTGACACGTCTTCCCTACATCAACCAGCCCCCGAGGCGAAAAAGCCATGAAGAAATATCGCCTTTCCTTTATCGCGGCTGGACGGATGGCCAACAGCATGGCCGCCCAGCTCAAACAATTCGACGCTGTCGAACTGGCCGGCGTCTACGATCCCCTTCCGGACCGCTGCGCCCAGTTCGCCCGAAAATACGCTTTTGCCCGGTGCTGCTCATCCAGCGCGGAACTGCTTGCCGACCAGGCGCTGGACGGGGTGGTCATCTGCAATTATGCCCACCAGCATGGCGAAACCATCCTGGCCGCGCTCGCCGCCGGGGTGAAAGCCATTTTCTGCGAAAAACCCGCCATCCGCACCTTGGACGAGGCCCAGCCTCTACGCGCGGCGGTGGCGCAAGCCGGCGCCAGGGTGATGATCGGACATCACCGCAAGCACATCCCGGCCTGCATCCGCCTCAAGGAAATGATCGACGCCGGGCGGCTCGGCAAGGTGTTTTTCGCCAAAGTCCACTACTGCAACGCGGGCTATGCGCGCGACTGGGACGATTATTTCGCCAGTTATGAGAAGTCCGGCGGCACGACGCTGGACATGGCCACCCATTTTGTCGATTTGCTGAACTGGTATTTTGGCGAGGCGGAATCGACGTCGGCGCGCGCCGTAATGCTGGAAAGAACGCTGCCCAAGGAGGTCCAGCCGTTCGATTATGTCACGGCGACGCTCACCTACCGGAACGGAGTGTTCTGCGGCCTCGAATCCTCCTACCAGCGCTACGGCGTCCCGACTGACACCATGGAAATCTATGGCGACACCTACACGGCGATCACGGACTTCCGGACGCTGAAGCTGTACAACCGCAACGAAACCATCGATGTCAACGTCAGCTTCCCGGACAACGACAGCGACCGGCGACGGCAGGCGAAGGCCTTTGTCGACATGGTGGCGGACGGACGGCCGCGGCAAACGACGCTGGAAGAAGGCCTGGCGGCCGCCCGCGTCGGCCTTGCCATGCTGCAGTCCAGCGAACGCGGCGGGGAACTCATCCGTTTCTGAACCAAACCAAACACCAGCCAAAGCCCCGCCCGCCCATGTGCGGACGGGGCTGGCCACGGTTGATGGCTCATATTGAAAACAAGGTCAGGCCTTCTGGGTCAGATCGGCGACGGCGGAGCCGACGGCATTGGTCATGACCGACGCAATGCCTTTTTCCATGCTGGCTTCGCTGGCGTACATGCCGCTCTTGCCGATGGTTTGGCCATTGCTGGCCTTCAGCACAAAGAAGCAATCGCCTTTCGCTGACGTCTTGCGTTCGAAACTGGCGGCGGTGGCGCCGTTCTTGCGCACGGACTCGATGCCGTTCAGGGCGCTTTCCTTCCTCGTGTAAAGTTCACTGGTGAGAATGATTTCGCCGTTGGCCGCTTTCAGGTTGAACATGATCTGACCGTCTGCAGCTGTCTTGAGGTCGAATTTGCCTGGCATGTTGATCTCCTTCGGGTTGGCGTTGCAACTTGGATCCGAACCTGCTGGTTCGTCCCGGGAGAAACGGAAAAACCGAGCCATATGCAAATCTTTTCGTATTATACCATATCGGCGAGTCTCTAGCAAGACCGCCAAATGAATGAAACAGGGAATTGCAGTAATCCCTCACTCTGGTAGAGCCAACGAGCGATCACGGTCGTCGACACCACCAGAGTAGGGGATTGCCCAAAATCGCGTTTTCGGCGCTGGCGCCTGTTCGCAAAAGCCGATACCGGAGCGATAGTAATGGCATTGTCGCCGAGGAAACGCCCCGGCGCCGGTTGTCCGTTTATACATTGTTTCGCCGTCCATCCCAAGAGAAGGCCATTCCGATGTCCGCTGTTAGTCCGTACTTCGCGTATCGCTCCTTCTGGAAGGAGCCGGCCGCCAAGCGGCGCTTCGCCGCCGCCGGCGTCAAGCAATTCTGCGTCTTTGCCGGCAACACCGTCAACTCCCTCGGCGAGCCGTACTGCCAGTACGACCCGCTCTGGAAATGGTGGGACACCTATGACTTCAAACCGTTTGACGAGCAGATGCAGGACACCCTCGACATCTGCCCCGAGGCTGAAATCCTCTGCATCGTCGACCTGAACTCGCCGCTCTGGCTGGCCCGGCAATTGACCTTCGACAGCTACCCGCAGCTGAGCGTCGCCATCGCCAACGACCGATGGCGGCAAGCCACCGAAAAATACCTCGCCGCACTCGTCGACCACGCCCAGAAAAACTACTCCGACCACATCGTCTGCTTCATCATGATGTGCGGCGTCACCGACGAATGGATGGACTACTGCCATGGCCAGGAAAGCCCGGAAAAGCTCCGCCTCTTCCAGACCTGGGCCCGGGACCGCCACCTGCCCGTCCCGGAGGACATCCCCGGCATCGCCGCCCGCTTTGCCGCCCCGCGCCTGGATGGCGCCCTCCGCGACCCCGCCCGCAACCGCGACGCCGTCCACTACTGGCGTTTCACCAGCGACCTGATCGCGGATGCCATCTGCCAATTTGCCGCCCTCATCGACGCCCGCCGCCGACCCGGCCAGGAAATCGGCGTCTTCTACGGTTATATTTTAGAGCTCACCGGCGGCCGTCTGGTGCAATGCGGCCACCTGGCCTATGAAAAGGTCGAGGCGTCGCCGCGGATCGACTTTGTCATCAGCCCCGGCGACTACGGCGACCGCACCATGGGCGGCGGCAGCGGCTTCATGACCCCCAATGGCACCGTCCACGTCCATGGCAAAAACTGCCTGTACGAAATCGACCACCGCACCCACACGGCCAACATGCAGCTCACCGAGCACGTCGCCCTGCCCTGGATGAACGCCTGGAAAAACACCGCCGAGGACATCGCCGGGCTGCGCCGCGAATTCTGCCGCGCCCTGTTCCACGGCGCCTCGCTGTGGTGGTTTGACATGTGGGGCGGCTTCTATGACGATCCCGACGTGATGCAGGCCATCGCCGACCTGCTGCCCCTCTGGCGCCAATACGCCGACCGGCGGCGACAGCCCCAGGCCGAAGTCGCCCTGATCGTCGATCCGGCCAGCACCGCCCTGGTCAACGACCAGCATCCCGTCCTCTCGGGAAAACTCTACAACGGCCTGCACATAGCCCTCAACCGGCTTGGCGCGCCCTTTGTCGTCCACTCCTTCGGCGACCTGCCGAAGATCAATGCAGGCGCCTTCAAGCTGGTCATCCTGGCCGGATTGATTGAGCTGACCCCGGAAAAGCGCGCCGTCCTCGACCGCTGCCTGCCCGCCAGTGGCCCGGCCCGGCTGTGGATCGGCCCGTCGGCCCTGACGGACGGCGCCGCCTGGGGCCAGCAGCCGCTGACCGACCCGCATTGCCCGGACGTCGCGGCCGTCACGCCGGCCCTGTTGCGCCAATACGCCCAAGCCGCCGGCGTGCATCTCTTCCTGTCGGACTACACTCCGGTCTGGGCGGACGGCGACCTGCTGATGATCCATGTCGCCGAAGGCGGCGACCGCACCATCGCCCTGCCCCGCCACGCGAAAACCGCCCGCGAAATCTTCTCCAATACCGTCATCGCCGTCGACGCAGACCATTTCACCTACACTTTCAAAACCCCGGAAACGGCCTTGTTCGCCTTGACCTGAATGGCCGCCCACATGACGGGGTAGAATGGAACCTCAAGGGGACGGCGAAATCGGACGCTTAGAGCGCCTAACAACAATCCTCTTATTCCACCGTCCCATCCGTCCCATTGGCGTCATCCACTCATCACCAAGGATCGTCAGCATGAACATGTTACTTATTGGCGGCAGTGGCCATGTCAGCGGCGCGGTCTGCCGGGAGTGCCTGCGGCGAGGCCATGACGTCACCGTCCTCACCCGCGGCCGCCGCCCTGTCGATCCCCGCGCCAAGGCCATTCTGGCCGACCGCAACGACGCCGCCGCCATGCGGGCCGCCTTTGCCGACCCCTCCCTGCGCTTCGACGCCGTCATCGACTGCATCTGCTATGCGCCGGAAGACATGGCCGTCATGCTCGAGCTCTTCCGCGCCCGCTGCCAGCAACTGGTGTTTGTTTCGACCGACTTTGTCTTCGATCCCGCCCAACGCCGTTTTCCGCAGCCGGTCGACGCGCCCATCCTGGCCAACGATGACAACGGCAACCAGGCGTACGGCTTCAAAAAGTCACTCTGCGAGCAGCTTCTCCATCGCGAAGCCGCCGACGCCGGCCTGGCCTGGACCGTGTTCCGGCCCTGCCACATCTACGGCGGCAACTCCCGGCTCGGGTGCTTCCCCTGTCACTGCCGGGACGTCGACATCCTAGCCCGCCTGCAGCGCAGCGAAACCATCACGCTGGTCGACGGCGGCCATTTCCTGCAGCAGCCCATCCTGGTCGACGACCTGGCCGTCACCATCGCCAGCTGCCTCGGCAATCCCCTGGCCGCCCGCCGCACCTTCAACATGGCCGGACCCGACATCGTGGAATCGGCCGCCTACTATCGCCTGATTGCCGACGTCCTTGGCGTCGATCTGCGCATCCGCTCCACCCCCCTGGCCGAACACCTGCAGCTGCGCCCCGGCGACCGGCCATTCCTCTGCCACCGCATCTATGACCTGGCCGACCTGACCGCCGCCAAACTGACGCCGCCAGCCACCCGGCTGGCCGACGGCATCCGCCAGCATGCCCAAAACCTCCTGGCCGCCAAACCGGCATAATCACCCCTCGCCCCGCCCCTGACTGCCATGCCTCTCCCGACGCTCATCCGGCGCGACCTGCACTACTACCGGCGCGGCCTGGCCTGCCTGGCCGCCGGCGCCGCCCTCGTCGCCATGGTCCTGACCGGCGCCCTCGGCGTCGGCGATTCGCTCGCCTTCACCCTCCGCCGGGAAGCCGAACGGCGACTGGCCGGCGTCACCGCCGTCGCCCAATGGCCGGGAACCTGGAAAATCCCCGGCAGCGTCCTTCACGCCGAAGCCTACACTCAGCCCCCAAACGGCAATCCGACCGGCATCGCCGCCTTCGGCGTAAAAAACTCCGCCGTGGACCTCGCCCCCCGCGAAGCCTATGTCAATCAGACTCTGTTCGACGTGCTGGGGCTGCCGGTCGGCGCCAGCCTCGTCCTCCGCCTGGCCCAGGCGCCGGAAATCTCCCCGGCGTCCGTGGCCGGCCGCCCCCCCGCCCTCCGCCAAGTGCACGTCCGCCTGAAAGGCGTTTTCCCGGCCGCCGGGGCCGATTTCTCCCTGGCCGACAGCCAACTCCCGGCGCTCAACATCTTTCTCGACCGCGCTTTTCTAGCCGACAGCCTGGGCCTGGCGGACGGCGGCAACCTGTTTCTGGCCGACACCACGCCGGAACAACTCGACCAACGCCTCCGCCGCCAAGTCACCGCCGCCGACCTGGGCTTCTACGCCGACGTCATGGGCGAAAGGCTGGTGCTCAAAAACCGCCACTTCACCCTGCCGCCAATCGTCGACAAGGTCTTTCCGGATGCGCCGCGCGTCCTGACCTGGTTCGCCGACCGCCTGGCCGGCGAGGAGGGCCAGCCTGTCCTCGACTACAGCTTTGTGGCCGGCGTCGACCCGCGGCTCCTGCCCATCCGAGCCGGCCAGTGCCTGGTCGCCCGCAACGCCGGCGCATCCTTCGACGGCCAGCCCGGCCTGCTGACCTTCCACACGGTTGGACCGTTCCGACAACTGGCCCTGAACCAGCACCGCCTGCTATCCATCACCGAAGTCGACGACAGCGCCTTCACCGCCGCCATCACCGCCGCCATCCCCGGCCTGACCGACGCCGACAACTGCGGCGAGTGGGACGCCGGACTGCCGGTCGACTTCGAACGAGTCCAAAAAGCCGACGAACTCTACTGGCAAAACCACGGCCCCAAACCACGACTCTATCTGCCCCTCGACGAGGCCAGGCGGCTCTTCGGCCGCAACGACGCCACCGCCATTGTCTTCCCCGCCGGAACCTCTGAAGCCGACGTGATGACGCGCCTTGCCGCCGCCATCCGCGCCGCCGCCCCCGGCCTTAACTGCTTCTCGCCTCGGGATCGCGCCCTGGCCAACGCCGCCAACGGCGTCGACTTCAAAGAGCTCTTCCTCGGCCTCAGCGGCGCCGTCATGCTGGCGGCACTGCTCCTCCTGGTCATCCTCACCCGGCTCCATCAGCTGGAACGACAGCCGGACGCGACCCTGCTCGCCGACCTGGGCTTCGCCGAAAAACTGATCCGGCGCCTGCACCTGGCCGAAATGGGCCTGGCCATCGTCCTGGGCACGGCCGTCGGCACCGCCGCCGGCATCGGCGTGACCAAAATCCTGCTGCTGGCCCTGGGGACGGTCTGGCGCGACGTCGTCGGCCGCCGCGACCTGCTTTTCCAAGTCCAGCCAACCTCGCTGCTGCTCGGCTTTGCCGCCACCGCCGTCCTGGGCCTCGCCGTCATCGCGCGCCGGCCACGACAGCAAACCACGTTCGCCGCCACCGCCACCGCCCCAGGCCGACAGTCGGCCGCCCCGGCCTCCATCACGGCCCTGGCCTGGCTGAATGTCCGGCGCTTCTGGCCCGCCAACCGCCTGGCCGTGATTCTCCTCACGGTCGGCATCGTCACCGCCCTCGGCGTCGGCGCCTACGCCATCAAGACGCGCGGCGAAGAGGGCTTCGGCTACGCCGCCGTCGCCACCCTGCTACTGCCCTACAGCGGCGACGCGGCCGCCGACTTCGGCCCCGACGTCCTGCCCATCCGCATGTTCACCGCCACCCATGCCGACTGCACCAACCTGAACCGCGTCACCGTCCCGACCGTCTTCGGCGTCGACCTCGAACGCCTGGGACTGCCCGTCGGCTTTCTGGGTCCGAATGGCGCCGCCGTCGACCGCGGCGTCCTGAAATGGATTCTGAAAATGCGCCTCGGCGACACTCTCGACTATGCCACCGGCAGACTGACCCTCGAACAGACCTTCGCCGGCACCGTCTTCCAGGGCGGCGTAGTCGTCGACCTCGACACCTTCGGCCGCCTGTTCCCCGAACACCCCGGCGCCCGGATGCTCCTGGTCAAGGACCCGGCCGTGCTGCCGACGCTCGCCCGCAAGCTGGCCGGCCACGGCCTGCACGCGGAATCCGTCCGCGCCCGCATGGACCGGTTCGACGCCGTGCAAAACCGCTACCTGGCCATTTTTCTCCAGCTTGGGATTCTGGCTCTCGCCCTCGGCCTGGGCGCCATGGCCCTGCTCGCCAGAATCGCCATCGAACGACGACGCCAGGAAATCATCCTGATGGCCGAAATCGGCTTCCCGGCCCGGCAAATCCGCCGTCTGCTCTGGCTCGAACAGGCGGCCCTGCTCGGCATCAGCCTCGCCACCGCCCTGGTCGTCCTTATTCCGTGCGCCCTGTTTGCAAAGGCTTCTTTACCGATTATCTTAAAGGGGATTCCCGTCTTGGCAGCCACGGGCATTGCCATCCTCTCGCTTTCCTTGCGACGAGTGAACGACCTGCTCCTAAGCCCCGACCCTGGCAATCCCACGACACACGCATGAACAAGGCGGCCTGCCCGACGGCTGTCCAACTCCGTTTGGCTTGAACTAGACCGCCAACCCCTTCTCCCCACGTCCGCCATTAGTGCCCCCCATCACCCCTTGCCCACAACTCCCGAGGTGCACCACGTATGACGCTTAAAAACCTGACGACGCTCGCCGCCGCCCTGCCGCTGCTGGCGGTTCTGACCTTGGCTGAAGATGTCACCTGCTTCCGCGGCCCCGACCGCCAAGGCGTGTTCAACGAAACCAACCTGCTCAAAACCTGGCCGCCGTCAGGACCGAAACAACTCTGGAAAACCGAAGGCATCGGCCAGGGCTGGGGCGCAGTCATCCGCGTCCAGGGGCGCCTCTACGTGACCGGCGGCGGACCAACCGCCAAAGTCGATGAAAAACTGACCTGCCTCGACGACAACGGCAAGGTCCTCTGGCAGGTGACGACCGGTAAAACCTGGGCGAAATCCTTTCAATACGCCCGCTCCACCCCGACCTTTGTCGACACTCCCGACGGCGGCCGCCTCTATCTGTCCACCGGCGGCGGCGAAATCTTCTGCGTCAAGGCCGACGACGGCGCCATCGTCTGGAAACACGACTTCGCCGCCGACTACGGCGGCCGCCCCGGCAGCTGGGGCTACGCGGAATCCATCGCCGCGGCTGACGGCATGGTCTTCGCAACCCCGGTCGGAAACAAGGCCAGCATGGTCGCCTATGACCAGAAAACCGGCAAGGTCGCCTGGGAAGCCGCGCCGCTGGACGGCATTGCCGCCTATGTCACCCCCGTCGTCCACAACGGCCAAATCATCCAGATCACCGGGACGTATGTCTTCGGCGCCGATGTCAAAACCGGAAAAATCCGCTGGCAATTCGACTTCGCCAGCGCCTTCGAGGAAAAAGGCCGGCGCGAAATCAGCTGCGTGACGCCCCTGGTCAGCGGCCAGCGCATTTTCGCCACCCGCGGCTACAACCACGGCAGCGTCATGCTCGAAGTGGCGCCGGACGGCAACAGCGTCAAACTGCTCTGGAAAAACAAGGATCTCGACACCCAGCATGGCGGCGTCGTGCACCTCAACGGCCGCATCTATGGCTCCACCTGGATCAACAACGGCAGCGGCGAATGGGCCTGCCTCGACGCCCAGACTGGCCGCACAATCTTCATGCAGCCCTGGCAAACGCCGGGCAAAGACGGCCAACCACCGCCGGTCGACAAAGACGGCAAGCCCGTCCCCCTCGGCAAGGGCATCACCTTCGCCGCCGATGGCATGCTCTA
>JAKLHU010000380.1 GCA_022709995.1 Verrucomicrobiota bacterium
CTCCTGAACCGTCGCCAGCGTTTGGCGCCCGCCTTCCAGCCTCAAGCCAGGAACGCCTTTCATGCCAACCCCAACCGGACCGGTCTTTGTCTTCAGCCTCATCCAGTATGCGCTCCTGCTGCCGATCATGCTCTGGTTCGCCGGCCGGCATGACGATGGCGCCGGCCTGGCCCGCGCTCTGCATCTGACCGTCACCGGCCTGGCGTACACCGCCCTTCTCGTCCTGCCGTCGGCCCTCGCCGCCGTCGCGGCCGAATGCCGGCGGCTAAGTCAGCGGCAACGCACGCGGCGGCTGTTGTGGCTTGCCGCCGGCATCACCGCCTGGCTGGTCCAATGCTACCTCATCATCGACGCCGCCATCCTCCGACATTTTGGCTTCCACTTCAATGGCCTTGTCCTCAACCTACTCTTCACCCGGGGCGGCATTGAATCCATGGGACTGACGGCCGTCACCGTGATTCCCGCCGCCGGGCTCATCCTCGCCCTGCTTGGCCTGCATCTGGCCCTTGTCATCACCCTGACCCGCCGCCAAGCGCGCCTGGCCCAAAGACTCCAGGCCTGGCGCCCGCGCCCGGTTCTCGTCTTCGGCGCCAGCCTCGTCCTTTTCTTCTGCTTGCTGTCCTCCCTGTTCTCCTTCGGGTTGGCGGACTTCTACCGCCACGCCAACATCCTGCACACGGTCGACGCCTATCCCTTTGTTCTCACCATGCGCATGCGCGGCTTTCTCCGCCGCCTGGGGCTGAAAACGCCCAAGCGCCGCCGCCAGCCCAGCCCGGTCCAGCTCGCCGAATCGGCCGCCGCCCTGCACTACCCCCGGACGCCCATCACCCGAAAGCCGGACCGCAGCCGGCCCAACGTGATCTGGCTGGTCGGCGAATCCCTGCGCGCTGATCTGCTCAGCGCCGAAACCATGCCGGCGACCTGGCAGTTCGCCGCCGACAAACACCGCTTCACCACCCACTACAGCGGCGGCAACGGCACCCGCGCCGGCATGTTCAGCATGTTCTACGGCCTGTACAGCAATTGCTGGACGCATTTCCTCCACGCCCACCAGGGCCCCCTGCTGATCAAGTGGCTCCGGGAAGACGACTATCAATTCCTCTGCCTGACCTCCGCGCGCTTCACCTATCCTGAATTCGACCGCACCCTTTTCGCCGAAGTGCCGCAAGCCAGCATGCATGAAATCAGCGACGGCGAAGCTTGGCAGCGCGACATTCTGCTGACCGACCGGATGCTCGACTTCCTCAGCCGCCACGACACCGGCCAGCCGCCGTTCTTCCTGTTCGGTTTCTTTGAATCCACCCATTCGCCCTATACCTTCCCGCCCGACCAGGCATTGCGCGACGACTACCTGAAAAACCTCAACTTCGCCACCGTCTCGGCGGAAGACGCCGGCGCCATCTACAACCGCGCCGTCAACGCCGCCCATCATCTCGACACTCAACTCGCCCGCATTTATGCCGCTCTCGCCGAGCGCGACCTCCTGCGCAACACCATCGTCGTCATCACCGGCGACCACGGCGAAGAATTCTACGAAAAGGGCTATCTGGGCCACAATTCGACGTTTGTGCAGGAACAGATCAAGGTTCCGCTGGTTATTTTCGCTCCTGGTGTCGCCCCATCGGTCTACGAGGGCATGAGTCACCATGCGGACATCGTTCCTTCGCTGGCGCCACTGCTGGGAGTCGTGAATCCGCCGGAAGACTACTCGGTGGGCGGCAATCTGTTTTCTCCGGAATACCGTCGTTCCCACATGGTCGTTTGCGGCTGGGAGACGGCTGCGTTCATCAGCTCCACCCACAAGCTGGTGCTGCCCCTGGGCACCCAGGGAAGCTACTTCCGCCGGACAATTACTACGCGGCTTGACCGGCCCTGCAGTGATCAGGATGATTTCTACCGCCTTAACGCCAGTGCCTTGCGACAGGCTCAACACGATTTGTTCCGGTTCCTGAAAAACTGACAGTCCACAGCCGGCAAACACCGCCTTTGTCAGGGAGAAGCCCCATATGACCTGTTGGAAAATCGTGAAAGTGCTGGTCGCCGGCGTCCTGTGTGCTGGACATGATCCGACTTCCATCCCCACGGGCCGAGAACCAGCCCGGGACCGGCCGAGCAAACCAGAACGGCACGGCCCAGGACGCCTCCGGCAGCTCTGGAACACGCTTACCGGACACCGCTTGGGAGGGACCGTCATTCTGGCCGCTCTCGGGCTATGTTTTTTCTCCGTGACCAGGCTGATCCTGATGGTTATGGGGAGGGATGAGGCCGAATTTGGGGGACTTGGCGGAGCCGGAATTTTGTTTTCCGGACTGCTCAACGACCTGGTGGTGTCGGTTTACGCAACGTTGCCGCTGACTCTATGGCTGGCGGTGATTCCGCAACGTCTGTTTGCTCGCCGCGGGCATCGCCTGGCGATGTCGGGAATCATCTTTCTTTCACTTTTCACGCTGCTCTTTCTGATGCTTGCCGAAGGCGTGTTCTGGGGCGAATTCGCCACCCGCTTCAATTTCATTGCCATTGATTACCTGATTTATACCACGGAAGTCCTGACCAACCTCTGGGAGTCGTACCCCGTTTTCTGGTTGCTGGCCGTCATTTTCGCGGCTGCCGCCATGCTGGCGTTGGGGATGCATCGTGGCGGGGTGCTGATGCCCTGGCAGAATTCTTCAACGGGGTGGAAGACGCGCTGGTCGGCCGCCGCCGCTCATGCCCTTGCGGTCGTCATTCTTGCGTTCACCTTCGACAATCAGACCGCCATCCCCCATAACGGCAACCCCTGCCAGGCGGAACTGGCCGGTAACGGCATTCACTCCCTGTTTGCCGCCTACCATCAAAACGAGTTGGACTATAATCGGTTCTACCTCAACATGCCCTTGGCGCAGATAGGCCCGCGTCTTCGCCGCCGTCTATCCGAACCAAATGCCACCTTCGCCAGCGACGAACCGCTGGACATCCGGCGCAGCATCGTCAATCCCGGACCGGAAAAAAAGTGGAATGTCGTGGTCATTGTTGAGGAAAGTCTCAGCGCCAGCTTTGTCGGATGCCTGGGTGGAAAGCCACTCACGCCCAATTTCGACCGTCTGGCTGGCGACGGATTGCTGTTGACCCGCTGCTTTGCCACCGG
>JAKLHU010000381.1 GCA_022709995.1 Verrucomicrobiota bacterium
AGCCGGTAGCGGGCGTCCTGCAATTCACGATTGGTTTTGACCGTGAAATCGATATTGCCATCGGGGTTCAGAACAGGGAAGGCGCCCCGGAGCTCCTCCGGCAGATTCGCCTGGCCGCTGGCCTGGCGGTAAAGGGCCATGTAGTCGTAATCATCCAGTCCCTCACGGGTCAAGGTCATGCGCAGGGAAGGCCGCGGATTGCCGATCGTATCCGGGTACATCCAGACATGATTGGCGTACGTGTTGTAGAAGATTTCCGGGTCTTTGCCGATATAGGGCTTGGTATAGGCATTGATTTCCGAATACAAGTAGCCCTCGATGGCATATTTATCGGCCAGCCAGTAGTATTGCCGCAGGTGCGAAGCCGGAATATTCATATCGCCCATGCCGACGCCGTTGTAGCACCACGCGCGCTTGTCCTTGGTTTCCGGGGTAAACCGAAGCGAGGCTAGGGTCGCGTAGCTCGACAGCCAGACATCGATGTTCGCGGTCAATTCCTTGGCGGCGTGGTCGATGAACACGCCCAGCGGGATGTCCGGCACGGCCTGTTTGGCCAGGCGGCAGGCCGTGTTGATGTCGTCAAAAACCGTATTGTACGGCTCGTCCCAAATGATGAACAGGGTCTTGTCGAGAATACCCAGGTCACGGTAATGGTCGTAGGTCTGCTTGATCAGCTGCGGGAAAAAGGCATTGAAAAGCTCATCACCGATTTTGAGGTCGCGTTGGAGAAAATTGGCGAAGTGCTGGTAGGGCGTCCCGTGCGAGCCGAGCTGGAAGGTGCTGTCTTGGAACACCGTGAATTTATCGCGGCCGAAATAGGCGGCGGCCTGCTCGTCGAAGTCCGTCCAGTCCATGCTCAGGGTCTTGGTCTCCGCATCCCAGCTTTTCTTGGCTCCGGCGCGCATCAGGCGGGGGCTGAAACGGTATTTCCTGGCCAGTTCCTGCTGGGCTTCGTATTCCTTCTTATGGTCGGCGGCCGGGAGATTTTCATAGTGATTGCCGATGAAGCCGCCCTTCAAACAATAGGCCGTCTTGAAAAACGGCCGGTCGGGCATGGCAAAGGCAAATATTTCCAGCTCCAGCGGAATCGGGGCCACGGCGGCGCCGTTGACAACCAGGGCCAGCTCGCCGCGGTACACACCGGATGCCGCGGTCGCCGGCACGGTGACTTCGACCTGGACAAAATGATGCCGCGACTTCTGCGGCCGGAACTCCGGCCAGAGAATATCACCGAAACTCTCTTCGCGGATGTTGCGGACAAAACCGAGATACGACACCGCGAACTGGGTCCCGGCCAGGCGGCTGTCACCAGGGCCGAGCAGGTCGCCGGGGATGACCTTCAAGGACGTCAGGGGCGCTTCCGCCGTCACCGCGAAATGAACAGCTTCGGCCTCGCCACGGGCGGCCGCCAGGGTCAGGGCCGGCGCCGTCGCCACCACCGGCGGCAGCGGTGCGTCCAGTCCATACCGTTCCCCGTACGTGTTCCAGACCTGCAGGGCATCCTGGCGCGGAATCAGAACCGCCTCGGGCTGCGTCAGCTGACGTGGACGAAGGCTCCCGAAACGGATGAAATTCAACTTCGGCGCCATGACGCCCAGCGGCCGGGTGGTGTCGAGAAGATTGTCCGGCCGGATGGGCTCCATGCCTTCGGCGCTGATCAATGCACGCAGACTGATGACATCCGCAAAGACAAACCGCTCCAGAGGTTCACGCCGGATGGCGATATAGATGACTTCGCCGACCGTTTCGACCAGATAGTCGTCGACATACAGGCCCAGGCCGAGATTCTTGCGCTCATTCCATTGCATGACCTGGAGGCTCTGCTGGGCCATGTTGACGTTGACTTGCAGATCCCAGCCGGTCTGGCCGCCCTCGAAGGTCCGCCCCGTCGCCTGGTCGCCGTCAGTGTTCGAATACAATCCAATCAGAAAGCGTGGTTTCTTCAGCATCTCCTCCAGGCCGTTCAGCTTGAGGGCAAAGACAATCCGGTCGGCGTCGCGATGAAAGCCCATGGCCGAGACCTGGAATGGCCCGGCGGCCTCATTCTGCCAGAGCATGGGCACGGCAATTTCCTCGGCCAACACCGCCACCGCCATCAATCCAACCGTCAGCAAGAACATCTTCTTGAGCTTGAGCATGAAACCATTCTCCTGGTTGACATCCGGTCCCGAACCCGCGCCGACCACACGCCAGCGCTGCCAAAACCGCATATAACGTACGGCGGACTCGAATACAATGCAACACCTGGACAATAAAATTAATTTATGAAAAAATAAGATTTTTTTATCCATGGACGGGTCAAGAAAGAGACCGTCCAAAAGCCTTTATCGAAAGGTCCATCCGCGGATACAACGACAGGGGTTGCTGCCGACCATCACGTCATGGGCCTCGGCGCCATGCCCTTGCAGAAGCGCAAAGGCTATGCTGAGGACTCCTATGAAACCAAAGGTTGACTGTTGTAAATTTCATGGCTCTTGATGCCGCGGCAAGCGCGGCGTAGACAACTTTTCGGATGGCCTCAAGCAAAGCCGGCGAGGCGGGCACTGCCGGCGAGGCGAGGCGGAGCCAAACCAACCGCCGGCCCGATTGCAATTTGCCGTCGCCTGTTTAATTTAAAACGCAACCACGGCCAGAGCTGCCGAGGGGGCCGTCGCCCTGGCCCATCCAGCGGACATTTTCCCGGTTCATACTCTCGCGAAGGATTCATCCATGCGCATTGCGGTTCTGACCGACTCCCATTACAGTTCCACCGAAGCCACCACCTGCGGCACGCGCCAGACGGGCATTGCCGACATGATCATGCGCCGGGCGGTGTTCCGCCTCAACCGCCTGCTGCGGCCGGATGTCACCATCCTCTTGGGCGACATGGTCAACGCCGGCCACCTAGCCAGCGGCCAAGACGACGTGCGCACTCTTTGGCAGCACATCAAGCTCATCAGCTCCCCGGTCATCGCCATCCCCGGCAATCATGACGGCACGGCCGACGACTTTTACCAGGTCGCCCCCCGGCCCGAAGTAGAACTGGAACCAGCCCAGGCGGTCGCGCTCGAAATCGAAAAAGATCTCGATCGCGTCGCGCTGGTCGCCCTTGGCGCTGAGCGTATCGTCGAACGCCACGGCCAC
>JAKLHU010000382.1 GCA_022709995.1 Verrucomicrobiota bacterium
TGTTGAGGTTGTGGCCGCCAAAGGCCTCGGTCACACAGCCGTATTTCAGGGTATGCGGGCCGTAGTTGAATTTGGCGGCGGAGAGGTTGCTCAGGTTGCGGAAGCTCCAGAGTTCGGCGTCTGCCAGGGCTTTGGCGTCGCTGTACCAGATCAGCCAGCCGCGGGTGAGATAGACCGGAACGTCGACCCAGTCGGTATTGGACAGCGACAGATTCTTGTCTGCCGTGAAGATGGTTCCGAAGTCCTGGTCTGGCCGGGCCCAGACCAGGTCGGTGTTTCTGGTCAGGAGTTTGTAGACGCCGTTGAGGACGCCCTTGGGTTTGCTGCCGAACACGGTCACCACGTTCCCGTCGCGGCGCACGGCGCAGCCGTCGGTGGCGCCGATTTTGGCCAGGTCGACGGCGAAGGCCGGCGGGTTGACGGCCAGGATGATCGTCGTCTTGGCGCCGGCCGGGGCATGGACGATCGGCAGGGTGGCGCCGGAGATCATGGCGACATGCAGCTGCAGTTCCTCGGCGGCGTGTCGGAGGCCGGGATGCGGGTTTTCGGGGATGACGATTTCGGCCGCGGGCTGGCCATTTTCAGCCAGGGGGACGGCGGTGGCCAAGGAGGTGAGGAAGGTCAGAGCGGTTCCGAGCAGGAAGGCGGTTATTCTTGACATGTTCGTTCGTCCTCAGGGTGTGTCGAGCTTAAGGGCTGACCCGGTCGGGGTGGGTGACGTCTGGCTGGCGGGGCGTTGAAAAGGCGGAATGCCATGCCAGTCCGGGAGACGGCATGGCGGGGAAAGGGGAAGATGCTATCGTCTGGCGTCCAAAGTGACGTTTTCGTGCCAGGGTTGCTCAAGGCGGCCATAATAGAGGTCGAGCAGCCGCGCCAAGGCGATGTCGCCCAAAACCTCGCGTTCGTAGATGCAGGCGTCGACCATTTCGGGATAGAAGTAGGCGGTATCGCAGAAGTCGAGGATCAGGAAAGGCCGGCGGTGATGGCGTTGCAGGCGGTGTTCGAAGACGTATTGGGCGACTCCCGGGAAGGCCCGGGCCGTCAGGAGGACGGCCTCGGGCGGAGTCGCCGCCGTCATCAAATGCTCCATGGCGGCAACGCCGTTTTCGTTTTGGTCGCAGACGCAGAGTTCCTCCTGCCAGGTCATCTTGTTGTCGCGAACGGCCAGCTTGGCGCCCTGGCAGAGTTGCCTGGTGGCGGCCAGGTCGGCGGGGCCGACGGCCAGGCCCAGGCGCTGGAATTGGTGCTTCGCCAGCAGGGCGCCGAGGACGATTCTGGTGTCGTGGACGAGGTCCATGCTGATCTGGTTGGCCGGCTCCTGGAGTTCATAGTTGCCGACGACCAGATAGGTCACTTTGGCCTGGTTGAGCGCGCGGACCAGGGCGTCGTCGACCCGTCCGGTCACCAGCAGTGCGTCCAGTCGCGTCTCGGTCATCCATTGCACGGGGTCGAAGGTGGCCGGTTCCGCTCGCCAGAAGACTTCGCTGTTGTGATGCGGGGCGGTGCGCAGGACATTTTGCAGCAGCCGGATGGAAAAGGCGTTCGGAGATGGTTTGTGGATGCGCCAGTTGAGGAGGCCGATGCGCTTGGTCCGGTCCTTGACCAGGCGCCGGTCCAGGGCCGGGTTGACATAAGTTCCGGTCTTGGCCATGGTGATCACCAGGCCGCTGTCGCCGAGCAGTCCGATGGCCGACAGGATGACTTGTCGGCCGACGCCGAAGCGGCAGGCCAGGCCGCGGATGCTGCCCAGCTTTTCGCCTGGCAGCAGGCGGCCGGTAGAGATGCTTTCGCTGATCCGGCTGGCGATCTCCCGGGAATGTGACAAGCGCTCTTTCAGCGGTGGATTCATGGCGGAACCGTGGTGACGACGTGGCCTTGGGGGCGGATATATTTTTTCAACTATATGTTTGCAACAGCAGAGTGTCAAGTCCGTCGGGGGGAAATGACGGTGGCGAGGCGCGGGGTTGGCGCCAGGGCTCGGCTTGGAGCGGCCGTCGTCGTGGGGTCCCGCCGGGACGGGGTCGTTGCCGGTAAAATGGCAGCGCCGCCAGCCGGGGAGTCGGCATGGCGGCGCTGGTTTCGAGACGGTGGGCGAAGAGACGGCGATCAGCCGCGGCGGCTGCGCAGCTTGCCCTTTTCCATGAATCCGTCATAGTGGCGGGCGAGGAGGTGCGTTTCGATCTGGCGCATGGTGTCCAGGGAGACGCCGACAATGATCAGCAGGCTGGTGCCGCCGAAGAATTGGGCGATGGTGCCGGGAATCTGCATCCAGTTGCTCAAAATCATGGGCAGGACGGCCAGAGTCGTGAGGAAGATGGCGCCCGCCAGGGTGATTCTGGTCATGGCCTTGTCCAGGAATTCCGCCGTTGGCTGTCCTGGTCTGACTCCCGGGACGTAGCCGCCCTGTTTCTGCAGGTCATCGGCGATTTTGATCGGGTTGAACTGGTTGGCGACCCAGAAGAAGGAGAAGAGTAGAATCATGCCGCCGTAGATGAGCAGGTAGGACCAGCTGCCATATTGGAAAAGCGGCGCCAGCCAGCCGACGACCGGCCAGTTGGGGAGCATGCGCAGGACCATCATCGGGAACGACAGGATGGCGCCGGCGAAGATGATCGGCATGACGCCGGAGTAGTTGACGCGGAGCGGCAGGTAGCTTTTCTGGGGGACGCTGGAGCCGCCGACGCCGGCGACGCGGCGCGCGTAGTTGACGATGATTTTACGCTGGCCCTGGGTGAGCATGATGGCGCCGGCGCAGACCAGCAGGAACATGGCCAGGAGCAGGAACAGGTGGA
The DNA here is from genome assembly GCA_022709995.1 of Verrucomicrobiota bacterium. Classification (GTDB taxonomy): domain Bacteria; phylum Verrucomicrobiota; class Lentisphaeria; order Oligosphaerales; family Oligosphaeraceae; genus JAAZKI01. Next base: position 2,793 of record JAKLHU010000382.1, read on the forward strand.
TCGTGTTGATGTCGCTGCCGCCGGTCGCGGCGCCGCCGACGACCAGGGTGACGAGGCTGAGCACGGCCTGGGGCAGGCGGGCGATGATGTTGACCGTGATGATCAGGGACGCCCCATTGCCGATGCCGCGTTCCGTGATCATCTCGCCCAGCCACATGATCAGCATCGCGCCGGCCGTCAGGGTGATGACCGTCGACAGGATGAAGAAAAAGCCGGGGTTGGGGACGACCGCCAAGTTGCCGGGGAGGTTGAGGCGTTCGGGGCTCATCATGGCCAGCGAGAACATGGTTCCCTGGATGATGCAGATCACCAGGGTGACATAGCGCAT
>JAKLHU010000383.1 GCA_022709995.1 Verrucomicrobiota bacterium
GACGCCGCCGCTGACCACCAAAGCGCCGATCTCGCCCGTCGGCGCCAAGGCCAGGGCCCGCGTCAGCAATTCATAGGTCACCGGCAGGATCCGATGATGCGCGACTTCCGCCAATACGCAGACTTTCATACCGCCGACACCTCCGCCACGTACTTCACCATGACCTCAACCGATGCCGCCAGCGACGCTTCATCGATCACCCGATATTGACGTCCCTTCCGCGCCAGAGACGGATAGAAAATCTTCACGACCCGCGTCGGCGAGCCTTTCAGACCGATGGTCGCCGGATCCAGCCCGAGGTCGGCGACGGTGGTGACGGGAATCGCCCGCCGACGGGCCGCCATCTTGCCGGCCAAAGTCGGCAAACCGACTTCGCCGATAGCCTTGGTGACGCTGATCAGAGCCGGCAACTGCAGGCGCCAGCGCTCCAGGCCGGTCTCGACCTTGCGCTCGACTTCCAGGCCGCCCGCATTCATGCCGACCTGGTCGACGAACGTCGCCAGGGACAGATTGAGATGGGCGGCGATTTCCGGGCCGACCTGGCCGGTGTCGCCGTCGGTCGCCCGTTCGCCAGTGACCACCAGGTCGAAGGGCCCGTGCTTCCGCAAGGCCGCCGCCAGAATCACGGCCGTCGCCCAGGTGTCGCTGCCCGCGCAGGCCCGGTCGCACACCAGGACCGCGTCGTCCGCCCCCAAGGCCAGCACCTCGCGCAGAGCCTTTTCGGCCGCCGGCGGCCCCATGCTGAACGCCGTCACCGACGAACCCGGCACGGCATCCCGCAACAGCAGCGCCGCCCGCAACGCATACGCATCCAGGGGATTCAGAATCGCGTCGCTGCTATTGCGCACGACCGTGCCCGTCGTCTCATCCATCCGCACCGAACGCGTATCCGGAACCTGCTTGACCAATACCGCCAGTCTCATGGAGTGCTCCGCAAAATCCTGAAAATTGCAAAAACAATACTAAAATGCCCCAGCCTGAATTTACAAACCGCCGCTGCCGCTTGCATCGGCAAAATCAAGGCCGGCGGCTTTCTTTTGTGGCCGCTGACACCTATATTGATATCACCGCCGCCCGTTATGGATATCCCCGCCGCCCGTCCATCACTCGCGGATATGTTGTTGCTCGGTGCCTGACAGGAACTATGACCATGCTGCATGCCGCCCTGGACACCTCTATTGGAAGCTCCTTCGCCGTCGCCGACGGCCCGACCGTCCTTTTCAACACGCATCTCCAGGTGCCCGCGCGCGACAGCGACCGCGAACTGGCCCCCTGGGTCATCCGCCAGCTGGCCGAACACCATTGGCGTTTGGCCGACATCCGCCGCTGGACCGTCGGCACCGGCCCCGGCAGTTTTGCCGGACTGCGCTTCGGCATCGCCTTTCTGAAAGGCATCACCGCCGTCACCGGCGCCGACCTGCGCGGCGTGCCGTCCTGCCAAGCCTTGGCCAATGTCGCCGCCGAACACGCCCCCGGCGCCGACCGCATCGGCGTGCTTCATGACGCCCGCTGCGGCCAAGTCATTCTAACCATATATGAACGCAAGGCCGGCGCCACGCTGGACCTTCTCGCCGAGCCGGCCATTTTCCTGCCGGCCCAGCTCCTGCTGCCAGAGCATGCCTGCGACATCTGGACGACGGCCCAGCCGGAACTGCTGCCCGATCTGCCGGAACGCGTCGCCAAGGCGACTTTCGTCCAGCCCTACCCGGATGCGTCACGTCTCCTGCAAGCTTTGGGCGGCGATGCGGATTGCGAACCAATCTACGTGCGCCCGCCCGTCTTTGTCAGCCCACAGCCCGTCCGCCCGTCTTAAGCCGGTTCCAGCCCCTGCCCGCGCCCGTCCCGCCGACGTCCGTGTCTTCCCGCCATGCCGGGCGCGGGTCGGGCCGGGTTCTGCTGTCAGACCAATAGCAGCAGTTCGCCAGGCTTCATGGTGACTTCCCGGATGCCCGCTCCCGGCTCCAGGCAGATGCGCAGGGTCCCGCCCCGGGGCGCGTCCACTTGGCAGAACACGGTCCGGCCGCCGGACCGGCGGGCGCTGAGGCGGAAAGGCCCCGGAAAAACGACATCCTTGAACTCGGCCTCGCCCCAAGTCGCCGGAATGGCGGCAAACAGGTGGGCGACGCCGGCCCGTTCGTGAATCAGCAGGTCGAGCAGAGCGGTGGCCCCCGCCATGGTGCCGTCCAGCTGCATCACTTCGTGCGTCTCCTTCGGCTTCAGCATGTCGGCCTTGCGATGCGCGGTCAGACCCTGGAAGCGCGGCAGGTACGCGGTTGCCAACGACTCATTCAGAAAAATTTCCTTCCAGAGCCGGAACAGCAGCAAGGGCGATTCCTGGAAACCGCGGCGGGCCTGGATCTGGATCGCCCAGGGGAAGCACCATTCGCTCCATTGTCCCATGCCGCGCAAAATCCACTGGTCGATAGCGGCGCCGACGGCGGCCTGCTCGGCCTCGCCGAGTTCGCCGCCAAGGTCAAAGGGATAAACCATCGCCAAGTGCGAATGATGGCGGTGGCAGACATCGAGGTCCTGGCCTTCCCAAACCGCCACCCGCCGGTCGTCGCCCTCGCCGATGCAGGTGAAATGCGGCAGGCGTTGCTTGAGCTCCCGCCAGAACGGGTCCGGTTTCTCGCCCAAAAGCGCGCTGCCCTCCAGCAGGGCATTCGCCAGCACGTGCATGCAGGAGAGCTGATACGAAGGGTCGCGGCCGGTGTTCTGGCTGACCAGCCGGCCGTTGTGCCTGACTTTGAACGAACAGCCGTACTCCGCCGAAATGCTCACCGGCAACGACAACCGGCCCTCATGCTCGCGCAAGGCCGACTGGTACACGCGCATCACCCCGCGCATGAACGGCATCGCCCGACGCCGCAGAAACTCCAGGTCGCCACTGTAGCGATAGTAATTCCAATACAGCATCGCGGTCCAGCCCCCGCAGACGAAGTCCAGCGTGGCGCCGGCGCCCATGCCGCCGACCTGCCAGCCGCGGTCGTCAACCGCGTGCGGCAGCAGCAGGCCGTCGTCAATCCCGAACAGCGCCTTCGCATTGCCGCGCATGACCGCCTGGAATTCCGCCTGCTCAAGCATGTCAAACAACG
>JAKLHU010000384.1 GCA_022709995.1 Verrucomicrobiota bacterium
CGCGCGTGTCCAGCACCACCAGCGCCCAGTGCCCGCGCAGGCGTGCAAGCAGTGCGGTGCCTTCCTCGGCCCACGCAGCCAGCAGTTGCTCTGCGCTGGCCGGGCCAGTGCTGGCGGCCAGGCCATCCTCATTAGCGGGCAGCAGGGGCCGGCCGGCCACCGCCAGGCGCAGGCCATGGGCGCCGGCGCACTGGCCGGCAGCTCCAGCGGCGTGGTCGGCTCCGCTGGCTCGGCGGCAGGCGGCGGCGGTTCCGGGAGGTTGTGGATGGCGGCGACGACGGCTTCCCGCAACTGCCGGCGGGCGCGTTCGCCATCCAGGGCCCAGTCCACGGTCCACACCCGGTACATGCGCCAGCCCAGGCCCTTGAGCACGGAGGTGCGCTGATGGTCGCGGTCCCGGACCGTCAACTGCCGGGCATACGCGACGCCGTCGCACTCGATGCCGAGCAGGTACTCATCCGCCCGCTGCGGATGGAGCACCGCCAGGTCGATCTTGAACCCCGAACTGCCGACATGGCGTTTCACGCGATGGCCCTCGCCTTCCAGAAAGCCGGCGATGGACTCAATCAAGCCGTCATGGCCCGGCTTGACCGCCGAGACCGACGCCGAGGCGGCCGGGCCGCTGAGCTGCAGGCCCTTCTCCGCATAGTCCAGGAAGAATTACAGATGCGCGGCGCCGACGGCGCCGGTGCGGTTCAAGTCAATCTGATAGCCCTTGATGGATGAAAACACCACCACCTGCTCCTTGGCCCGCGTGATCGCCACGTTCAGGCGCCGCTCCCCGCCCGCCAGATTCAAGGGGCCGAAGTTCATGGAAAATTTCCCTTCGGCATCCGGCGCATAGCCCACGGAAAAAAGAATCACATCGCGCTCGTCGCCTTGGACGTTCTCCAGGTTCTTGACGAAAAAGGGCTCTTCGCGAGAATCGCTGAACAAGGCCTCGAACTCCGGATGTTCGGAACGACGCGCCTCCACCAAGTCGTCGATCAATTCCTTCTGAGCGAGGCTGAACGTCACCACGCCCATGCTCTTCTTGCCTAACGCCGGATTGGCCAGACGGGTGAAGACGTAGTCGACCAGACGCTCCGCCTCCCGGCGGTTCGTCCTGGTCGCTTTCCGGTCATAGACGCCGTCGCCGACGAATTCCATGCGCACCCCGAGGTACTCCCGGTCGCAAGCGGCCGGGAACGTAAACAGCCGATCGTCATAATAATAATGATTGCTGAACGAAATCAACGACTCGTGCCGGCTGCGGTAATGCCAGTTCAGATACGCCGAATGCACGCCGGCCCCGAGACACTCGTCCAGAATGCTCTCCAAATCCTCCACCGCCTCCGGCAGGCTTTCCTGCTCCGCCTCGGTCTCGTTCTTCTGGAAAAAACTGGTCGGCGGCATCTGCTTCGGGTCGCCGACGACAATCAGCTGCCGGCCCCGCGCCACGGCGCCAATCGCATCCCAGACCGGTATCTGCGAAGCCTCGTCAAAGACAACCAGGTCAAACGGGACGCCGTCAGACGGCAAGTACTGCGCCACCGACAGCGGGCTCATCAGAAAACACGGCTTCAAACTGGCTGCCAGCGTCGGAATCTCCGCCAGCAGCTGCCGGACCGGCTTCTGACGCATCTTCTTGCTGCATTCCCGCTGCAGCAGGCCGAGCTCCGTGCCCGCCGGGCAGGGCCCGGACCGACGCCCCGGCAACCCGGCCGCCAGACGGGAAACCACGACCTCCCTGGACAACGCCATCAGCCGGTCGTCCAACAAACAGAAATTCCGAATCCGCTCCTCCTGGTGGACGCCGATGAAGCCGGCCAACACCGGCGTCTGCCCCAGAATCTGCGTCAGCATGTCATTCACATACGCGGCTTCAAAGGCCGCCGGGAGGTCGGCGGGCGCCAGTTCGCCGGCTTCCAGGCGCGCCAACAGCCCGGGAATCAAGGCAGCGGCCGGGTCGCCGCGCCGCTGCCGCCAGATGCAATGCCGCCGCAAATCGCCGCTGGCCGCCAAAATCTGCTCGCAGGCCGCCTGGCCGGCGGCGAGGCCGGCCTCCTCCAAACCGACGCCGCCGAAGGCCTGTATGACATCCTGCCGCCGGGCCAGAAAGTCGCTCCAGGCCTTGGCGAAAGCCGCCAAGGCCTGGCGCGCGGCGGTGCCGGCGGCGAGGGCGCTGGTCGCTTCCGGCATGAGCGCCGCCAGCTTGGCCAGGGCATGCTCGTGTTCTTCGGCCTTGCCGCGGCAGCACGCCGCCACTTTGGCCTGCAGCGTTTCGGCGGCGCCGAGCCTGGCGTCGACAACCGGCCAATCCGGCTGCCCGCCCCGCCAGTGCTCCTGGAGGAGCGCCGCGAGGGCGGGGGCATTTCGCCGCTGCTCGGCCTGGCGGGTGGCATAGTCCGCCAAGGCATCCAGTGACCCGGTCAGTTCGGCCATGGTCAGCTTCCCAGCGCCGGCTTTTTTCAGCGCCGACAACTCACCTCGCAGGCCGCGGTTCCGCCACCAGCGCACCAACACGGACCGCTGTTGATTCGCCGCGATTCGGCGCCGCAGCAGCGGATAATCCAGGCCCTCGGCGACGTCCAGGCGGTAATCCGCCAGCGTCACGGCGGCGGTCTGCAGGGCCAGGGCTTCACGCGCCGCCGCCCGCAAAAAGGGAAGATGCCGCAAGAAGTCCGGCTGCAGGAACTCGGCCGGGATGTTCCCCATGGCCGGAAGCGCAGCCGCGAGTTCGACGACGGCCGCCACCCGGCCCGGCGAGTCGTCCTCAACCCCCAGCCCCAGCGACGACGTCTGTTCGCGCCACAAGGCCGACAGCTGTTCCGCGGCGTTTTTCAGCGCGGTGGTCTTCGCCACCAGCTCGCGCTCCGCCGCCGGGGTCCATTCCGTCAGGGTGACCGGCGCCAGGGCCTGGCGCCGCGCCGGTTCAAGGCTGGCGAAGGCTTGCGCCAAGTCCGCCACGTACGCCCGCAGCCGGGTCAAGTCCTCCGAAGCATGGCGCAGGCAGTCGATGGCAACCAGCTCCTGGCCGGCCGGCGCCTTCCGACTCAGCAGGAACGAAAAGCAGTCATACGGTGAATAGCCATTGGGATAGATGAAATGCA
>JAKLHU010000385.1 GCA_022709995.1 Verrucomicrobiota bacterium
GGCGGCTCCAACGCGGCCGGCCTGTTCGCGCCGTTCGTCGCCGATCCGACGGTCGCCCTGATCGGGGTCGAGGCCGCCGGCGACGGGGTCGCCACCGGCCGCCACGCCGCCACCCTCACCGCTGGCCGGGTCGGCGTGTTGCACGGCTCGCGCAGCTACGTGCTCACCCACGACGACGACGCCCGGCTCGGCCAGATCGCCCACGCCCACTCCATCAGCGCCGGCCTCGACTACCCGGGGGTCGGGCCCGAACATGCCCTGCTCAAGGACAGCGGCAGAGCGACGTACGTGGGCGCCACCGACAGCGAGGCGCTCGCCGCCTTCCGCCGCCTCGCCGAGCTCGAGGGCATCATCCCGGCCTTGGAAAGCGCCCACGCCGTCGCGTTTGCCATGAAGCTGGCGAAGGACATGAAACAAGGCGCCATTCTGGTGAATCTGTCCGGCCGCGGGGACAAGGACCTGGATTATGTGATCGAGAACTATGGCTTCGGCGACGTGGATCCAGCCTGCCCGCGCTGAATGGATGGAAAAACAGCTCCCACCGGCGCCAGGCCATAAGACCCATGCTCTTCACAGTTGTGCAACTGTCATTGCAGTCACACAAAGCCTAGCCGAACTATCAAACAACGAGTACCGGTCCTATTCGTCCTATGCTTCCTATGCGTCCTATGCGTCCTATGCGTCCTATCATTCCTATAGATAGCAGGTGGAGGCGGAGATGAATCTGACCGGCAAATGCGTAGTAGTCAGCGGCGCGGCGAGCGGCATTGGCCGGGCGACGGCGTTGCTGCTGGCGGCGGAAGGCGCGAAGGTCGCGCTGCTGGACATCAAGAGCGACGACATTGAGACGGTGGCAAAGACGATCTGGGACGGCGGCGGCACGGCGTTGTCTTTGGCTGTCGATGTCACGCATGCCGCCGAGGTGAAAGGCGCGGTGGCGAAAGTCCTGGCGGCCTTTGGCCAAATTGACATCCTGGTCAACAGCGCCGGCGCCGGCTGGCGCCAGAGCACGCCCTTCAAGGATCTCCCCGAGGGGACGTGGGAGTGGATTTTGGACGTCAACGTAAAGGGCACGCTCAATCTGGTGCAAGCGGTGCTGGGCAACATGGTCGAGCGCCGCACCGGCAAGATCGTCAATCTCGCCTCCATTGCGGCCAGCGTCGGCATCCCCGGGCTGGCGGTCTATTCGGCCAGCAAAGGCGCCATTGTGTCCTTCACCAAAGCCCTCGCCATGGAACTCGGCCCCAGCAACATCAACGTCAACTGCATTTCGCCCGGGCTGATTGAGAGCCAGGAACGCCTCGCCAAGACGGCGGGAAACTTCCTCGAACGCAAGGGCAAGCCCAGCGAAGTGGCCGAGCTCATTGCCTTCCTGGTCTCCGACCATGCGTCCTACATCACCGGCGCCGAGTTCCTCATTGACGGCGGCCGCGTCCTCGGTCCTCGCGGCGCTTGAGGCGCGATCCGGTCGTAGTCCAGCCTTCAGGAGGCCGTATGGTGTCCAGCCTTCAGGCTGCCGTATGGTGTCCAGCCTTCAGGCTGCCGCATGGTGTCCAGCCTTCAGGCTGCGGAGTCACGGCTGGCTTTCGCGAGCACCGCCGTTTCCGTCCGGCAGCGTCCCGGTGCGGCTGCTGAATTCCTTCCGGTATTCGAGAGGGGAGGCCTGATATTTCTGGCGGAACAGGCGCGAGAAATAGAAAGCGTTGTCCAGGCCGGCGCTGGCGGCGATCGCCTTGACCGGGGCGCTGGTGTGAATCAATTGGTCGGCGGCCTTGCGCAAGCGGTTCTGGATCAGGAACTGCTGCGGGGGCATGCCGGTCAGCTCCTTGAACAAGCGCCGGAAATGGGTCAGCGTGACATGGCACTTTTCCGCTTCCGCCTGGAAGTCACAGGCGGTCTCCGGCGCCGCGCCGATTTTCTCGATCAGGGCATTGAGATATTTGGACTGCCACGGCGGATTTTTCGGCTCAGCCCGGACCGACTCGCGCATCTGCAGCAGAAGATCCTCAAACAGCAGCACGGAACGCGGCGAAACCGGCCCCGGCAGACGAAGCAAGTCCATGATCGATAACATCGTACGCAGAAATTTTTCCGGCGTTCGGAGTGCGACCAGCGGCGGCTCGGCAAGCAGTGGGAAAAGGCCGCTTTGCAGATAGCGTTCGACGCGTTTGCCATAGGTGCAGATGAAGGAGTGATGCCGGGGCGCCCCGTCGATGGAGCCGTATTCGAAAAAAGCGCCGGGATAGGTGAGGAAGGCGTAGGGTCCTTCGACGCGATAGTCGCGGCCGCCGTTGATCTGGAGCCGCAACGGCCCGTGATAATTGAACTGGATGCCGTAATAGAGCGGCTCATTGCGCACGTGGTCAACGTGCTTCGCCCATGAGCCCGCCAGACTGAAATGCAAGCCGCTGAAATAGTCCATGCCGGTGGCTCCCGTTGTTCGCTTTGTGCAAATAGATGTCTGTTTTATCTATTGGCAGGGATTTATTTCAAAGTATATTAAAGAGCTATTGGACGGTTGTGGAATATTCCCAAACCATATTCGAAATCTGCATCATTGCAAGAAGGGACGACATGAAAAACGTTCGAGTTGGCTATTTGGCCTTGTCCAAGCTCAGCTGGCGGACGCCGAAGATTGACCGGATTGCCGCCGACACGGGGAAATATCTGTCGGAGCTACCCGGCTGCAGCCTGGTTCCGGCGGCGGGGTTGATCACCAGCGAGACGGAGGCCGAGGAGGCCTGCGCCGTCCTCAACCGGGAGGGTATAGACCTGCTGGTCATGCATTTTGTGACCTTCCCGGCCGGGGCGTTGATTCCGCTGATCGCCTCCCGGATGCAGGCGCCCATCGTGCTCCTGGCCAATCCGGAAGAGCCCGGCCCCGGCAAGATGTGGGAGCAGAATTCGTTCTGCGGCGCGAATCTGGGCGCGTTTGTGATGCGACGGCTGGCGAAACCATACGGCTTTTTGAAAGTCCTGCCGGTGGAGACGCCGGCGGCGCTCGGCAAATTCCTGGCGGCGGCCCGCTGCCTGGCGGCCTTGAAGACCGGCCGGATCGGGCTGGTCGGAGGCCGCGTG
>JAKLHU010000386.1 GCA_022709995.1 Verrucomicrobiota bacterium
CGCGAAGTTCGGCGATCGTTTTCTTTTCATGACGGGGCGTTCCTTTACCGAGGCGATCCGGGCCGACCCGCTGGACGGCGGGGCCCTCGCCCCGGCCCTGCAGGAGGAAATCCGGCAGCAGCTGCGCGCCGACTTGCGGCAGTTCGACGGCTTCGTCTGGGGCGGGATGTCGACGAATGGCACCTTGAGCGACAACGAGAAGGTGTTCGACACTATCCGGGCGCAGGCCGTGCTGGCGGTGACCGCGGAGGTGTTCCGCGAGCCGGAGTTCAAGGATAAGATTTTCGGGGCGGCGGCCGTTGCCGAGCACTCGAACGCCGGCCGCCTCGGGCACACGATGAGCAGCGACGGCACGCGGACGTTGCGGCATTCGCTGATGGCGGCGCTCCAGGCCGGCGCCGATGTGATCAACATCCCGGAATGGGACGAGCAGAATGAAAACACCAGCCTGCGGCCGACGGTGTTCAATGGCCTGGCCTATATGCGGGTCATGCGCTATATCACCCGCTGGACCCGCGGCGAGAAGGACTTCACGCTGCCGGGCGATAATCTGGCCATCCCCGGCCTGGTCGTCTCGGTGCGCAAAATCCTCTGTCTGGGCGAGCTTCTGGCCGTGGAACTGCTCAATGTCCCGGACCGGCCCGGCGATGAATCGCGCTACGAGGTGGTTCTTCGGCTCCGGGGTCTGGACGGCCGGTTGCTGCACGAGTTCCCCGCCTGCGCCTTCCAGGCCGGCGAACTGCAGGAGCATCGGCCCACGATCGGCTCCGAGGTCCTGGCCGGCGAACGCGCCGTGCGGCTGGAACTGGCGGTGACCAGAAACGGCCAGACGACCGTCTGGTCCGACGGCTTGCCGGCCGTGCAGTTGCAGGCGACTTGGAACAATGACTACAAGTGGGTCAAGCAATGCCTGCGGGACCTCATTCCCGCCGCCGAGGCCAGCTTGGCCCTAGAGCCTACGGCCGAGCCCGGCATTTTGCGGGCGACGGCCGCCGTCAAGGCCTCCGAAACCTTGAAACAAGTCGAACTGCTGGACAACTGGGACGCGGTCTACACCGCCGGCGGCGGCGACTTCCAGCCCCCGCGCGAAAACGATGAAAACTATGTGGTCAGGCTGTCGATCAATTCCCTGCTGCCGCAGACGGTGGCCGGCCGGGTCGCCGTCGAGGGCGCCCCTTCCCAATGGACTGTCGACCGCGGCGTCGTCAAGGATGGCGCCTGGCAAGTGAAGAATTTTTCGGTCAGTCACTGGTTTCGCGGGGGGATGATTTCAATTCCGCGCGAGGCGGCCGGCTCGGCGTCCATCCGGGTGGCCTTTGACGATCAGGTCGAGGCGGTGCTGCCGTTGACCGAGTTGCTGGCGAAGCGGACGGTCATCTACGGCGGCAAGGGCGGGTTCACCGTGGCTCTGACCAGGCATTTGCGGCAGTTACAGCAGCCCGACGACCTGAATGCGGAAAACGCGCAGTTTTCGGTCAACTTGGCGCCGGACCAGCTTTGCTCGGTGCTCCAGGTGCAGCTGGTGGCGGCCAGCGGTCGGATTTGGCGGTCGCGGCCGGTGCTGACGGCTCCGCTGGCGGCGGAGACCGTGCCGGTGACGGTCTATTCCTCCACGCAGAAGCGTCCGGTGACCGTGGCGGTGCCGTCCAACTTGGTGCCGCGGCTTGAGTTTGACTGGTCGGACGCGCGCGGCGTCGTCGTGGCTAATGCGTTTGCCCGGCCCCTATGGGGAATCCGTGGCGGATTCTACAATTTGGCCTCGCTGCGCCTGGGCGGCGGCGGCTCCTGCGCCAACGGCGCTTCGCCTGGACTGGGCAATGCGCAGAAGATCTGGGCCGGAATCGTTGGTTTTGTCCCCACGCTGGAGCCGCAACCGGACGGGGCCGCGGCCCTGCGTTTCCACGGCGGCGAGCACATCGCCTTCCCCATCGGGGCAATCCCGCGCCGGGCTGGCTTCACGTTGCGTTTTGACCTCAAGCCCGACGATGTCAGCCGGCCGCAATTCCTTCTCGGCTGCCGTCGTGAATATGTCGGAACGCTGTCCAGTCTCGAGATCGCCGACGGCACGTTGCGAGGCAGCTATGCCGATTACCGTGGGAAAAGCTGGGACTTCACTGCCGGCGTGCCGCTGCGCGCCGGTGAATGGAACACGGTGACCGTGGTCCATGACCAGCTCGCGGTACGCCTGGTCGTCAATGGCCAGGCGGCCGGCCCTTTCCCGGCGCCCGGCCCCGGGTTGTACGACATGCCGACCACGGTGGGGACCTGGACAACCGAAAATCCGTATCAGGGCCTGCTGCGCAATCTGACGATCAGCCATACCGTGGCCGCGCCGTAGCGGCCGCCTCGCCGCGTTTGCCGCCGGCAACGACCGCGGCGGCGAACGCCTGGCGCCTGCCGCCGGCCGGGAGGAGATATCGTCGGTAACGCCGTCGCCCCGAAACTGAAAGTGACTTTTGCATAAGGATTTGAACGTATGCGTCCCTCCTTTCTCAAGCTCAAGGCGCCTTATCTTGCCGCCATTGTCATTGAACCCACGCCGGAACTGGCCATCGCCAATATCCTCAACGGCGAACATGACGGCGCCCAGGCCTTCATGGTCGACGTGGCGCTCTGGGACCCCGCCAATTTAAACAAAGAGACTCTCGCCCGGGTCTTCCATTGCAATGGCCGCCCCATGATGCCTCTCTGCTACCGCTCCAAGCACCTCACGGCGGATAAAATCACCGACGACGACCGTGCCGAGCTCATGCTCCGTTGCATCGAGGCCGGTGCCGCCGCCTGCGATGTCATGGGGGATATGTTTGCTCCCTCTCCCCACGAACGCACCCGCGATCCGCACGCCTTGGATAAGCAGCGCCAACTCGTCGACCGCATCCACGCCCAGGGCGCGGAGGCGGTCGTGTCGTCCCACATGGCGTGTTCGCGGACGGCGGAACAGGTCCTGGAGCACCTGCTGGCCCTGCAGGCGCGCGGTCCCGACGTGGTGAAGATCGTTACCACCGTCGATACGGATGACGAACTGGCCGAGGCGCTGCGGACCACGATGGTCCTGAAGCGCGAGCTCAAGACGCC
>JAKLHU010000387.1 GCA_022709995.1 Verrucomicrobiota bacterium
ATGCCGCCCTGCCCATGATCGCCGCGGCCATGCTGACCCGGGACGAAGTCGTCCTCCACAATGTTCCAGACATTCTTGATGTGCGCAACATGCTGGCTCTGGCGGCGCACCTGGGCGCCGACGTCGCCTTTGCCGACGGCACGGCGGTCATCCGCGCCGATGCCGTTCGGGACGGCTGCCTGCCCCAGGAGCTGTGTTCGCGGCTGCGCACCTCGCTGCTGTTCGCCGGGCCGCTCGCGGCCCGTTTCGGCCAGGCGGAAGTCTTTCCGCCCGGCGGCGACGTCATTGGCCGGCGCCGCCTGGACGGGCATATCTACGGCCTGGCCCGGCTCGGCATCGCCATGCGTCCGCAGCAGGGCAGCTACCTGTTTGCCGCCGCCCGCCGGCCGCATGGCGCCGAGGTCTTTTTTGACGAGGCCAGCGTCACGGCCACCGAGCACGTGCTCACCGCCGCCGCTCTGGCCAAAGGTCGCACCATCATCCGCAACGCCGCCTGCGAACCACACGTGACCCAGGTGGCCGAACTGCTCAACCGGATGGGCGCCAGAATCTCCGGACTGGACACCAATCTCCTGGCCGTGGACGGCGTCGACCGCCTGCATGGCGCCGAAATGACCATCGTCGGCGACCACATCGAGGCGGGCAGCTATCTGGCCCTGGTGGCCGCGACCGGCGGCGCCATCGAGGTCGGCGGCAACCTGGTCCCGCGCGACTACCTCATGATTCAGCGCGTCTTTGAACGCCTCGGCATCAACGTCGCCGTCAAAAAACACCACTTGGCCGTGGCCGTGCGGCGGACGCCGCGGGTGAAACCCGACTTTGGCGGCGTCATGCCGACGATTGCGGACGGCCCCTGGCCGCAATTCCCCAGCGACATGATGAGCTGCATGGTGGCCGTCGCCACACAGGTCCGCGGCAGCGTCCTGTTTTTTGAAAAGATGTTCGAGAGCCGGCTGTATTTTGTCGACAAGCTGATGGCGATGGGCGCCAACGCGGTGGTCTGCGACCCGCATCGGGTCGTCATCAGCGGCCCCGCCCGCCTGCATGGCGGCGTCATCCCCAGTCCGGACATCCGGGCCGGCATGGCCCTGGTCATCGCGGCCTGCTGCGCCGAGGGACAGTCGCGCATCAAGAATGCCGAAGTCATCTTTCGCGGCTACTGCGGGCTGCTGGACAAACTGCAAAGCCTGGGCTGCGACCTGACTGCCGCCGACGAGTAATGCTGGCGTTTGGGCAAAAAAACCGCTTGTGTCGTCGCCTTGACCAAAACAAACCATCACCATGACCACTTCCATGCAACCGGCATCTTTTGGCGGCGTTGTCCTGCCTTGGTCCAGCCTCTGTTCGCTGCGGGCGGGACTGGGCGTGGCCCGTGTCGTGGAACCGGCTGACCCGGCGGCCTTGCTCGCCGTCATCGCCAGCTGCCCGCAGCCGCCGCGCGTGCTTGGCCGCGGCACCAACATTGTCGGCAGCGATGACGACGGCCTGGTCGCCCTGCGCTTGCCAGCCCGGGGCGACTTTGCCGCCATCACCCCGCTGGGGGACGGCCGCTTTGAGGTCGGCGCCGGCCTCAGTTTGACCCGGCTTCTGGCCATTCTGGCCAAGGAGGGCTTTGGCGGCGGCGCCGCCTTGAGCGGCATCCCCGGGACCTTGGGCGGCGCCCTCGCCATGAACGCCGGCGCCTTGGGGCAGGAGATCGCCGCCAATGTCCTCGCCATGCTGGGCTTCGATTGCCGAACCGGCCGGAAATGGCTTTGGGCCGAAGGGGCGGGCGGCTGGGGCTACCGGACCTCGCCGGTGCCGCCGGAGGTCGTCGTCACCAGGGCGACGTTGCATTTTGCCCGGGTCGAGGCGGAGGAGGAATTGGCCAGAATCAGCGCTGAACGCGTCCGCCGCCAAAAGGTCACCCCGGCCGGCTTTTCCGCCGGCAGCGTCTTCCGCAATCCCGCTCCCGAGCTCCCGGCCGGAAGGCTGCTGGAACAGGCCGGCTGCAAGGGCATGCGCGAAGGCGTCTTTGCCGTCAGCGCGGAACACGCCAACTGGATCGTCAACGGCAGCGGCGACCCGGGCGCCGCCGCCGACTGCCGCCGGCTGGCCGACCGCATGGCCGCGGCGGTCGGCCGAAATGCCGGCGTCACTCTCCACGGCGAATGGCGCTGGATGGCATGAGGACAGCCGCCCGGGCGACGAGTCTTTTCCCCCCGCCGGCCGGTTCTTCTGCCGGCAAGCTTCTTGCACTTGACCGGAAAATCATTATCTTATTTAGTTTGCGTTTTGTTCGTTTCCCCACCGGTACTATGTCAGCGCAGGAAAAGATCTGGTCATGAAAACATCCGTCGAATGGTTGCAGCAATATGTCGACATCCCCTGGGAACCGCGCGAGCTGGCGTCTCGCCTGACGGCGGCCGGTCTGGAAGTCGAGGGCATCGAGGCGATCGGCGCGATTCCGGCCGGCGTGGTGACGGCCCGGATTGTGTCGCGCGAGCCGCATCCAAATTCCGATCATCTGAGCGTCTGTCAGGTGACGACCGGCGGCGAGGACCGGTTGCAGATTGTCTGCGGGGCGCCGAACTGCGACGCCGGCGCCATCGTGCCTTTGGCCACGATCGGCGCTGACTTCGGCGGCGGCTTCCTGATCAAGAAGGCCAAATTGCGCGGCGTCGAATCAAACGGCATGCTCTGCTCGGCCCGCGAACTCGGCCTGAGCGAAGACCACTCCGGCCTGATGATTCTGCCCGAAACCACCCCGCTGGGCGTGCCGCTGACCGAAATCATCCAGGCCGATTCGGTGATCGACTGGGAAGTCACGCCGAACCGGCCGGACTGGCTGTCGCACATCGGCATTGCCCGTGAAATCGCGGCCGTCGCCGATTCGACGCTACGCCTGCCGGATGCCGACATCGCCGTCAAATCCGGCACGGCCGTCGCCGACTTCGCCTCGGTCAAGGTCCTGGACTGCGACCTTTGCCCGCGCTATATCGCCCGCGTCTTCCAGAATGTCACGGTCGGCCCGTCGCCGGACTGGATGGTCCGCCGCCTGGAGGCCGTCGGCCTGCGCAGCGTCAACAA
>JAKLHU010000388.1 GCA_022709995.1 Verrucomicrobiota bacterium
GTCAGATTGCGGATGACATCGCCTTCGCTGATCTGCTGGTGGTAGACATCAAAGAGGAATTTGACCGCCGGGCTGCCGATGCTCTGGATCAGTTCCGCCGCCTGCTTGGAATAAACCAGGGCATAGCCCTTGTGGTCTTTCTTGATATTGAGCGTCTCGAACGTCATCACCCCGCCGGCGTCTTCCAGCATCGGCGCCACCCGTTTGGCCGCCCGGACGACATTGGCCATCTGTTCGGCCATGGTCATATCCGAACGCTCCGCCCCGGTCAGGGCCAGAACCGTCCTGGTGCCCAGGGCCTTGGCATTGGCGATCGCCGTCTTCACCTCGGCGGCAAACGTGTCGTGGAAGGCCGGATTGACCGGGCCGTCGCCGACAATCGTGCCGCTGCAGCTGATGGCGCCGACGGCAATGCCCAATTCCGCGCATTTGTCCCGGACGGCTTCCTTGTCGTCCCACTTGCCCGCCCCGAGGTTCTCAAACGCCGGAAATCCGTACGCCGCCACCTGTTCAACCATTTCGACATGGCTCAATTCCGGAAACCAGCCGCTCATGACGGCTAATTTGATCTTCATTCCCGCCCCGATTTTCTCGACATCACGCTTGACCGGCATCGTTTTCTCCTTGGGTTGATTCACCTCACACGCTGTCTGACCCGACGGATACAGGCTCGGACAGGGACAACAATATCATGCTCCAAGCCGCTTCCTGCAAGAAGCGGACTGCCACTTTCCGGTTCAGGGCTGCTTCGGTGTGACTTGGAGCAGCAGGTAAGTCGGCAACCCGACCACCTCGTAGTGGCGAAGAACGGCCGCCGCGAACTCGTCATGGACGGCATCGGCCTGGACCGCCACCTTCACCCAGGGCTGCATCCGCTGGATCACCGCCGGCGCCTTGAAGGTCGTCGCCTTCATGGCCGTGCAGCTTTTGCAGGTCACGCCCCAAAAATCGAGGAACAACGGCTGGCCGGTCTGCTCGGCGGTCCGCATCGCGGCCACGAGGTCGGTATGCCACCCGTCCGGAGCGTTGGCGGCGCCGGCGGCCGGCGGCCGGAACAACGTCACGGCAAGCCAGGCATAGTACGCGGCCCCCAGCAGGATCAGAACGCCGATGACGCGCTTGACGTGTTCCATCCAGGCCCCTGGGCGCGGCATCCTGGCCATGCCGGCCCCCAGCACCGGCCACGGCAGCGCCATGCCGACGCCAAGCAGAAACGGCAGCGCCAGCCCGACCGCATTGCCGCGCGACCACAAGTCGGCCGCCAGCAACAGCACCCAGATGAGAACCGGCGCGACGCAGGCCCCCCCCAGCACCGCGGCCACCGCCCCCAGCACAAAGACGCCGGCCAGGCCCATCGCCCCGCCCTCGCCGCCGCCGCGGCGCCAGCGCGACAAGTCGATGACCAGGACGTCGAACATCGCCAAGGCCAGAATCACGAATATGACGGCAACGGCCAGATTGAACCAGGGCGAGGCGTTGAGGGCGCCGAAACGACCGCCGGTCAGCACGGCCAAGAGTCCCAGGCCGCCATAGGTCAGGGCCATGCCCAGGCCGTAGACGCCGCCCTGCCGAAAACCACGCCCCTTGCCGCCGGCCTTGGCTCCGGCGCCGATGATGGCCAGATTGATGGGAATCATCGGCAGCACGCAGGGCGTGAGGTTCAAAAGCAACCCCAACGGAATGACGAGAAGGGCGGCCAACAACAGCCCGTAGCGCGTGAAGACGCGGCGCAGGACATCGTCCTCCGCCGCGGCGCCCTCCTCGGCTTGAGCGGCCCAGGCCAGGAAGGCGTCCTGGTCCATATAGCCCGTCGCCCGGCCGCGTTCCTGGAAGCGCCGCGCCAAAGTCAGCCAGGCGCCGGCTTCCCCTTCCGCCAGTGCCGGCGACGCTTCCCGGCCGGCCACGACAATTTGTCCTTCCGCAGCCTCTCCAAGGGTGAACCGGACGGTTTCCGGGAGCATGCAGACGCCGTCGCTGCAACCCTGAAAACTCACCGCCACCGTCATGGGCATGGGCAAGGGCAAGGCGCCCTGCAAACGGTAGCGGCGCGTGAAATCATCGGGGAAAACCCGCGATTCCTCGCCTTCCTTGGCCACCGGTTCATCACCGCCGGCCGCAATCACCGCCACTCCGGGCGGGGCATCGACCTTCAACTGGTTCTCATAGACATAGGCGTTATCCGCCACCGTGAAGGTGACAGTCAAAAGCGCTTCCCGGTCGTCCTGGCGCTCCCAGCGCACTGACGGCGCAAACAAAGCCGTTTCCGCGTTCTGCGCCATCACCATCGTCGCCGTCAAAACGGCCATCGCCAACAAACCGGCCTTTTCCCAAATCGTCATGTCCGCGCTCCTCCTTAAATATGACATACCTTCGCCGGCGTCTCGCGGTGTCTCTCCCTGGCGTCGCCGGCGTCGTTCATTGCCGGAGCTGTCCCAGCCCGAGCCGTTCGCGCTCTTTGTTTACGACCTGCCAAACGGCGGAATGTTTCGCCAAGTCCTTGCTGAAGCGCGCCGTGCTGAGGCCGAGCCGGTCGGCGGCGTCGGAAATCCGGAATCCGTTGGCCGCCAAAGCATCAAGCGCCGCGGCCACCCACCGGGCAAACGCCTCCGCCTGGGGCCCTGGCGCCGGCCCCGTCACCGCCGGCGGACCGTCCCGACGCACCCGCAAGGCGATTTCCAGGCGCAGTTTGCGAAGCGCATGGAGGCGGTTCTGGTGCTGGGAGCGCGACGCGTCGTCCTCGGCGGCGACGCCGCTGGGGAGGTGAATGACGCGCACGGCGGACTCGGTCTTGTTGCGCTTTTGCCCGCCGGGGCCGCTGCCCCGGCACGTCTCGTGCCGGCACTGCCGCCACAGTTCATCTTCGGACAGAGTCAACCATTGGTCGCGCTCTTTGCCTGCATCTGCCACTGCCGACTCCTAGGTGCAAACGGGGCCTTTAGACTGCCGAACTGAACTTGCCGTCGCATCTCCACCGGCCCGCGCTTTCAAGCGCTGACCGGAGCGGCGGCAGCCGGAAAATTCCAGATCCGAGCAGCGTTGTTCCAGAAAATGTCCTCTTTTTCGGCTT
>JAKLHU010000389.1 GCA_022709995.1 Verrucomicrobiota bacterium
ACGCGGAGTATGCCGTCGATTTTGAATATCATGGCGGCGGCGATGCGGTTTTGGACCTCGGCGACGTGCGGTATGCCTGTTCGGCGGTGTTGAACGGCCAGCCGCTCGGCGAGCGGGCCTGGCCACCATACTCCTTCCGGGTCGCGAAGTTGCTGCGCCGCGGCCGCAACCGCCTGACGGTCACGGTGACCAACACGCTGGCCAATGCCATTGCCGATCCGGAGGCGCTGGCGTCCTGGCGACAGCGGTATCCGGACCGGCCGCTGGACTACGACCAGCGCCAACGCGCCTTTGAAGTCGACAGCCTTCCCAGCGGCCTGTTCGGCCCGGTGACCCTGCGTCCGTGTTGCTCGTAGCGTCGCTGGCGCCCGGAAGAATGTTTCGGACGGTTGCCGGCAAGGGCGACAGAACCGTGCCATCGCTCAGTTATCAATGGCTGACCGATTCCGTTTTTTGCCAAAGCTTCTTGACAAGCCATAATCATTGGCTATTTTACCAAGTAGCCATAATGCTTCCTGTTATCGAGTCTTCTCTGGCCAGGGGTAATAATTGAGCGGTGTTATGCATTGGTGAATCTGCTGGCGCCGGCAACGGCGGCAGGCCAGCAGGTTTTTTTGGGGGGGGGGGCAAGCACATGGCTATTAGGCCAAGAGAGCGAGCAAGAAAAAGGACTGTCCATGAATTGGAAGACCGAATGGAAGAAATTGGCCGTCATCGTGGCGGTGTTTGCCGTCTGCTTTTGGCTGCCGGTGGGGACGCCACGCTTCAACAATGCGATTTTGGAGGCGTTTCATCTCGTCAGGTGGTACGCCCGAGAGCATGTGCTTCTCTGCCTGGTTCCAGCCTTTTTCATAGCCGGGGCGATCAGTGTGTTTGTCAGCCAGGCGTCGGTCATGAAGTACCTGGGGGCGAAGGCGAACAAGGTTCTCGCGTACGGGGTCGCCTCGGTGTCGG
Source organism: Verrucomicrobiota bacterium (assembly GCA_022709995.1). Taxonomy (GTDB): domain Bacteria; phylum Verrucomicrobiota; class Lentisphaeria; order Oligosphaerales; family Oligosphaeraceae; genus JAAZKI01. The sequence continues at coordinate 955 of JAKLHU010000389.1, forward strand.
GGACGATTCTGGCGGTCTGCTCCTGCACCGTGCTTCCGCTTTTTGCGGGCATTTACCGTATGGGTGCGGGGCTGGGTCCGGCCTGCGCCTTTCTTTATTCCGGTCCCGCCATCAACGTGCTGGCGATTGTCATGACGGCGCGGATTCTTGGTTTGGAATTGGGCATTGCCCGTGCGGTTGGGGCGATTTTGTTCAGCATTGTCATTGGCCTGCTGATGCAATTTATTTTCCGGAAGGAGGAGGCGGAAAAGGCCAAAGGCCAGATTGCCATGCCGGAACCGGCGGTGTCGAGGCCACTATGGCAGAATGCCATCTACTTTGCGACCATGGTTGGCATCCTCGTTTTCTCCAATTGGGGGGCGCCGAACGATTTTCACTTCGAGCTCCGGGACGGAACTCAGCTGCGGGCCGCAATCATAGAGGCGCCCGTGGATCCGGCCGCTCCGGGAGCTCTCTATCGCGTCAAGCTGCTTGATGGCGCGCAGCAGGGGACTGAAGTTGGCGTTCCAGTCGCCGAAGTGGCGTCCAGAACCCCGTTGTCTGGCGTCTGGACCACGATCTGGCAGCGCAAGTGGCATATCACCGCCGTTCTGGCCATCGCGTTCGGCATTGTTCTGATCGTGTGGTTTGGCGTGCCCTGGTGGAAGGTAGCGGGTGCGGGCGTGGCGCCGGCGCTGCTGGCCCTGACTTTGCCGATGCATGGTTTGTGGGTGTTGTTGCCGTTTGGCGCGGGGGTGGTTGGCCTTGCCGTGGTTCTCGGCACCACTGAGGGCGAGATGCAGGAGTGGTTTGGCACGTCTTGGACTTTCTCCAAACAGATTTTGCCCCTGCTTCTGGGCGGCGTGGTCGTGGCCGGGCTGCTCCTTGGGCGCGTCGGTCACGAGGGGCTGATTCCTTCGGAGTGGGTGGCCGGGTTGGTCGGCGGCAATTCCCTGCGGGCCAATTTCTTTGCCGCCGTCGCGGGGGCGTTCATGTATTTTGCGACACTGACCGAGGTCCCGATTCTGCAGGGGCTCATTGGCGCGGGAATGGGCAAAGGCCCGGCTCTGGCGCTGCTCCTGGCAGGGCCGGCGCTGAGTCTGCCGAGCATGCTGGTGATCAACAGCATCATGGGCCCCAGGAAAACGGTGGTGTATGTCTCGCTGGTCATCGTGATGGCAACCCTGACCGGAATTGGCTTTGGGACTTTCTTCTGAACCGCGGCCCCGTAATCATGCCGCCGACAAGAAAAACGACAGATAAGGTGACAACATGCCTGACGATTCAACACGATTGAAATATGAGGCCAGGGCGCGTATCATCAAGGCGCTCGGGCACGCCAGCCGATTGATGATGATTGACGAATTGTCGCGGGGCGAAAGGTGTGTCTGCGAATTGCGCGAATTGGTCGGCGCAGACTTGTCCACGGTGTCAAAGCACCTCACCGTATTGAAGAACGCCGGGGTGGTCGAGGATGACAAGCGTGGCGTTCAGGTGTTCTACCGGCTCAAGGTTCCCTGTCTGCTCAACTTTTTCGGGTGCGTCGAGGCGGTTCTCAATAACCAGGTGCGCGAGGCGCAAAGGCTGGTCCGGGACAGCCCGGCGGCTTCGGCGCCGCCGTCTACCAGGGAGTGAAAATAGCGGCGGCGTTGCCGGGATGGAACGGTCAGGACCTGTCAACAGAAGACTCAATGGATGTGAGTTCGCGGGGAATCGGCATAGGGTGGCCGGATGGCGGGATTGGGAAAGAAGCCGGCCGGCCGGCGATGGGCAGGAATTGGTGGCGCCTGGGACTTGCGTTGCGTGAATGTGCAAACATGCCAAAGGAGGTATCAGGATGAAGATTCAGATTTTGGGGACTGGTTGTCCGAAGTGCAAGAAGTTGGCGGAAGCGGCCGAGCAGGCGGCAAAAGCGGCGGGGGTTGAATACACCCTTGAGAAGGTGACCGACATCAACGAGATCATGAAGTTTGGCGTGATGATGACCCCGGGACTGGTCATTGACGGCGAGGTCAAGACGGTGGGCAAAGTGCCCACGCCGGCGGAAATCGAGAAGATGATGAAGTGATGGCAAATTGTCAACCGCAGAATAGTTCAAGGAGAAATGGATTATGAGTACGCAACCAGGGATT
>JAKLHU010000039.1 GCA_022709995.1 Verrucomicrobiota bacterium
GCCAGCTGCCGTTTCGCCACCATGAAGTCGTTGACTTTCCGGCCGACGGCCAGCAGGCCGGCGCCTCGGGCGACCTTTTCCATGATCTGGAACTGCATGTCCGCCGGCAGGGTTTTCAGGTCGACATTGGCCAGGACGTAGGCGTCGTACTGGTTTTCCAGCAGGCGCCGGGCCCGCTGTTCGCCGAGCTCCTCCCCGAGGAATTTGTTGGTGGCATGATAGAAGAAGGCGTCGCCGTCGAGGTCGAAGCGCTGGATGAGTTCGACGGGTTCGCGGAGGCGGATGCCCGGCATGACCCAGTCGCCGCCGTATTGTCCCGGGTCGACGATGAACAGTGCCTTGACTTTGCCGCCCTGGTAGTTTTTGCCCCAGGGCTGGTGCGGGGTGACGAGGGCCGAGCGCAGGCTCTGGTCCTCCTCCACTTCCGCCGGTGTCGTTGCCGCCCGGGCCAGCGGCACCGCGGCCGCGAGCAGCAGGGCCAGGCCGCCCGTCAGTTTCCGAATCGACCACCAGGCCAAAGCGCGTTGTTTTTTCATCTCTGCCTTCTCCTTGGTTTCAGGATATCTGATCAAGCTGGTCGTGCATGGACAAAGGTTTGGTCGGCGCGGCGCCCTGTCTTAGGGCATGTCCGCGTTGAGCTGCGCCAGTTTGGCTTTCCAATAATAGGTATTAAGCTGGGTGCGGTACAGTTCGTTGAACAGAATGGCCTTGGAGAGGAAGACGCCGTCAAATTGGTCCTTGGCGGCGGCTTTCTTCTGCCAGCCGGCGAATTCCTCGGCCAGCAGGGCGAAGTCCTTGGCGTGCGGGAGCTTTGGGTTGGCGGCGAAGACGTGCTGCAATTCCTGCGCCTGCGGCGGCGCGGTCTGGAAGAGGACGCGCACTTGGTCCAGGTAGGAGGCGAATTGTCCTTTGCCATCCGGGGCGATGGTCCAGATGCCGGCGGGCGCGTAGAGGAGGTTGTCGACGGCGCCGGCGGCTCGGGCGGCGATGTCGGCCAGGCCAGCTGGCGTCGGCTGCCAGTTTGCCGCGACGAAAAGGAGGTGTCCAAACAGCTCGGGGGTGTTGAAGTTGCGTTCCACGTCCGCCCAGTTCGCCAGTTCGCGGCTGCCCCCGGCCAGGCGTTCGCGGCAGAGGTTGAAGCCCCAGAAGGCCCCCGGGGCGATTTTCTCCACGCCGAGGGTGGCGAGGGGGATGGCGATTTCGACGGTCCAGCGGTCGCCGTGGAGTTTCGTCGTGGCGGTCCAGGGCTTGCTCCAGAGCCGGTCGCCCTTCCAGCTGTCATAGCGAACGCCCTTGGCGGTCACCGCCAGCTGATAGTAGTCGGCATGGACATGCCGCGGGTCGAAGAAGATTTCAATGCAGTCGTCTTCCCAGAAGGCGCCGTCGTGGGCCGTCTCGTTGGCGACGAGATTTTTCATTTTCGATTCATAGCAGGTGACGGCGAGGTAGATGTTCTCGTCGTCCCAGAGCAGTTGCATGGCCATCGGCTCGGGGAAGATGATGTCTTTGCCGCTGTCGCGGAAGCCGCTGACCAACGCCGCCGCATTCCAGGGCGCGTCGCTCAGGTCGCCGTCGACGACGATGGCGCCGGAGGCGCGGGCGCAGGGATAGGCCAGTCCCTGCTGCAGGCCCTTCGCCGACTCGGCCGGCAGCCGTGTCCCTAACAGCAATGCCCCGGTCAGTGCCAACAACAAGAATTTCCGCGTCATCTTTTGCCTCCTGTATGATGGGCCGTGAGTGCAGTCAATAACGGAAGACTCGGCTGATGCACAAAACTATACCGCCGGAAAAGACGAAACGCAACCACCCGCAAAAAGAAAGAAGGCAGTCGATGCCATGGCCGAAAATAAGCCTTATCAACTCCATGGGAAAGGTAATGCAACTTCATCGAATGACTTTTTCGGGAAAGCGCCCGCCAAGAAATGCTTGCCTGCCCGGACGGCCTCGGGCTACGAGAATCGCCTGGTGTAGATCAGGCGGTCGTCGCCCGGGGCGTAGAAATCCCGGATGCGCGCCTCGACGACATAGCCGTTGCGCTCATAGAATTTCTGTGTCGGCAGGTACATGGCCTTGGAGGATGTTTCGATGATCATCAGCCGGCCGCCTTGATTGACACTTTCCTGTTCGGCATAGGCCAGCAGCAGCCGCCCGATGCCCTGGCCTTGCCGGGCCGGGTCGACGGCGATCCAGTACAGGTCGAAGGTGGCTTCCGTGGCGGGCGTCGGCCCGAAGCAGACGTAGCCGGCCGGCGGCGCGTCCACACCCGGCTCGGCCGCCACGACGATTACGTAGTCTTTCTGGTCGGGTTTGTGCAGATAGATGTCAATCAGTTCGTTGGCGACGTCGATTTCGGCGGGGGTGAACATGCCGGTCTGGCGCAGAATCCGGTCAATGGCGGCCGCATCTTTTTCCCGCATGGGCCTGAGGTCGAGATTCAGCATGGGCGGGCGCTCCTTCGCCGCGCCAAGGCGGCCTGGATGACGATTTGGACAAAGTCCGGGTAGGACAGCCCGGCCGCCGTCAACGCTTTGCTGAAGCCGGCGCCGGGGGAAATGTCGGGATTGGGGTTGTATTCCAGCACGAAGAGGTCGTCGTTGCGGTCGACTCGGAAATCGACTCGGCCATAGGAGTCCGCCCCCAGGGCCTGGTGCACGCTGACCGCCGCGTTCTGCAGCCGGTCTTGCAGTTCGGCCGTGATGGCGGCCGGGCAGCGCGACGGCGTCGTGCGGTACAGTTCGTCGTCCGCCACCCATTTGGCCTTGTACGACACCACCTGGTCGGCGCCGGGCCGGAACCCGGAAAAGTCGATTTCCGACGGCGGCAACGCGCGGGCGCCGCGGCCGGCCGGCAGCAGCGCGACGTTGAACTCGCGGCCGGCGATGAATTTTTCCACGAGGACGCCGTCGTGCGGGTATTGTTCGAGCAGGCGTCGGCAGTTTCGGCACAGGCTGGGGAAGTCCCTGACGACGGCGTCGTCGAGGATGCCGAGGCTGGCATCCTCGCAGGCCGGTTTGACGATGAGCGGATAGCCGAGCGCGGCCGGCGCCGAGGACGGCACGGATTCATAGTACGCCCAGTCAGGCGTCGGGATGCCGGAGGCGACCAGGATTTTCTTGGTGAGGTTCTTGTTTCTGGCGAGGGCGAGGGTGAGGGGGTTGTTGCCGGTGTAGCGTACCCCCATGATGTCGAGGATGGCGGCGACGTTGCTTTCGGCGGCGGAATCGCCGTCGAGGCCTTCGCTGAGATTGAAGACCAGGTCGGCCTGGCCTTGGTCCAGCCGGCGGAAAATTTCCGTCGCGGTGGTGACGGCTGTCTTTTGCGGCCGGCAGCCCAGTTCGAGCAGGGCCAGGGCGACGGCGTCGACCTCATCCGCGACGGCGCTTTCGGAGATAAGCTCCAAAGCCGGCGTGCTGGCGCTGGGGGCGTTGCTGAGGATGACGACGCATGCCGCCGGCGGCAGGGTCGGGGGATGTGGTTCAAAGTTGCTTGGTTGCATGTGATGGTGCCCGGTTCGGCCAGAGCCATGGCGCTGGCCGGTTGTCATGATATGGGGAAAAGTGGCTCTCACGATGGCGGCTGGCAACGGCGGCGCCCGGCGCCAACGCGGCCTGACAATACCTTACAACACTGGTCGGCGGGAAGTCAAACCGTCTCGCTGCGCAACGTCAGCGCCACGGACGTCGGACAATATCTTTTGACACTGGTAAGAAGAACGTCGCTTTTAGATAATGTGCGAAATCTTGTGATGAACACTTGTAAGCTTTCAGACCGCCGGAGGTAATCCAGGCTTATGTATCGCCCTTTCAGGGCTCAATGAACATTTGCCTTTACCCAGGGCGGCGCACGCCTCCGGCGTGCTTGCCCTGGGCTGGTATATCTCGCCCGTTCGGGGCTTTTTCCGCTCCGCGGCTGGGACGTTGTGGACTGGCGCCTCGAGCCCTGTAAGGGCGACCGAAACGCCCGATGGCCTTACGCACGCCGCTTGCCACCCAAGACGGAAGGATTACACCCAAGCTCGTAAGCGGTCAGCCATTGATAACTGAGCACTTGAGGAGTCAACGCTTGAGCGCCTCAAGGCCTGAGGCGCCACCTTGGCGCGCCAGGCTACTACCGCCGCCGGATGCAATGACTGACCGGTTACCCAAGCGCGACAAAAAACATTCATCGACGGTTTGCCTTCCATAAGAAGCGCAGTACATTAGATTTGTTTGAAAACGGCAAACGGTCTGGCCGAGAAACAGAGAGCCTACCTCGCCGATGCACTGCAGGAGCAATGTATCCACGAGTTGTTCTTTCGATTTCTCGGCCAGGCCGTTTTTTTTGGGGCATGGAAGTCATAACGCCAGCACGGCGACGGCAGGCAAGGCAAAAGCGTATCATGTACGACATAGTCATCATTGGCGGCGGCGTCATCGGTTGCGCCGTGGCCAGAGAACTGAAACGATGGCGGCTCAAGGTGGTGCTGTGCGAACGCAGCGATGACGTCGGCACCGGCACCAGCAAGGCCAACAGCGCCATCATCCACCCCGGGCACAGCGCCAAGCCAGGCACCGTCATGGCCCGCCTCAACGTCCTCGGCAACCAGCTCTACGACCAGCTGTGCCAGGAGCTGGACGTGCCGTTTCAGCGCTGCGGCTCCCTCACGGTCGCGTTTGCCAAGGACGAACTGCCGGCGCTGGAAAGCGTCTACCAGGACGGCCTCGCCAATGGCGTGCCGGACATGCGCCGACTCGACCGCGACGAATTGCGGCAACGCGAACCAAACCTCAATCCGGAGGCCATGGCCGCCCTGTTCGCGCCCACCGGGGCCATCGTCTGCCCGTATGAACTGACGGCCGGCCTGGCCGAAAACGCCGCCGCCAACGGCGTCGACTTCCGCCTCAACACGACGGTCACCCAAGTCAAAAGGAATGCCCGCGGATGGACCGTCTGCACCGACCAGGGCAATTTGGACGGCGCCGTCGTCGTCAATGCCGCCGGCCTGTATGCCGACGTCTTCAACAACCAGGTCAGCTCCGACCTCATGCGCATCATTCCCCGCCGAGGCGAATACTGGATGATTGACAAAAGCTATGCCGGGGCCTTTCGCTCCACGGTCTTCCAGCTGCCGGGCAAAATGGGCAAGGGCGTGCTGGTGTCCCCGACCGTCGACGGCACGATCATCGTGGGTCCGACCGCCGAGGACATCAACGACCGCGACGACCGCGCCACCACCCGCACCGGCCTGGAACACGTATACCAGGCGGCCAGCCGCATCTGGCCGGCCCTGCCGCGCAAAGCGCTGATCACCACCTTTGCCGGCAACCGCGCCCACCTGGCCCGCCATGACTTCGTGGTTGGCGAGGCGCCCGGAGCGCCGGGCTTCTTCAATGCCGCCGGCATCGAATCGCCCGGCTTGACCGCGGCGCCGGCCATCGCCCGGGAGCTGGCGGCCGCCATCGCAAGCCGCTTGCACGCCACCGGCAACGCGGAGTTCCAGCCCCGCCGGCAGCCAGTGCGCCGGTTCCGCACCATGACGATGGCGGAACGGGCAGCCGCCATCGCGGAAAATTCCGCCTTCGGGCGCATCGTCTGCCGCTGCGAACAAGTCACGGAAGCGGAAATCCGCGACTGCATCCACCGTCCCCTCGGCGCCCGCAGCGTCGACGGCGTCAAGCGCCGTACCCGGGCCGGCATGGGCCGCTGCCAGGGGGGATTCTGCCTGCCCAGAGTCGTCGCCATCCTCAGCGAGGAGCTCGGAGTGTCGCCGTTGCAAATCACCAAAAGCGGCGGCAATTCAACCATCCTCATCAAGAAGCTCGGGGAATTGTCCTGGGAAAGGCAGGCGGAAGCATGATTGCCAGCACTCCCATCGACGTGCTGATCATTGGCGGCGGTCCGGCCGGTCTGGCCGCCGCGCTGGCGGCCAAGGCGGCCGGCGCCGCCGACATTCTCATTCTGGAACGCGAACGCGAGCTGGGCGGCATTCTCCGTCAATGCATCCACACCGGCTTCGGCCTGCACGTCTTCAAGGAAGAGCTGACGGGGCCCGAATACGCCGCCCGCTACGTCGCCAAAATCAACGCACAAGGCATTCCAGCCCAATGCGACACGACGGTCATCGACATCACCCGCGACCGTCTGGTGACATGCGTCAGCGCGGCCCACGGCCTGGAGCAGTTCCAGGCCGGCGCCATCGTCCTGGCCATGGGCTGCCGGGAGCGCCCCCGGGGCTCCCTCGGCATTCCCGGAGCCCGCAGCGCCGGCATCTACAGCGCCGGGACGGCCCAGCGCTTTGTCAATCTCGACGGCTACCTGCCCGGCCGGCAATTCGTCATCCTCGGCTCAGGCGACATTGGCCTGATCATGGCCCGCCGCCTGACCTTCGCCGGCGCCAAAGTCGAAGCCGTGGTCGAGCTGATGCCGTATTCCAGCGGTTTGAAGCGCAACATCGTCCAGTGCCTGGATGACTTCGCCATTCCGCTTTTGCTCAGCCACACGGTCACCGCCATTCATGGCCCGGAGCGCCTGACCGGCGTCACCGTCAGCAAGGTCGACGCCGACCTGCACCCGATCCCCGGCACTGAACGCCATTTCCCGTGCGACACGCTCCTGCTCTCGGTCGGCCTCATCCCTGAAAATGAATTGTCCCGCGGCGCCGGCGTGGACCTGGACGCGGCGACCGGCGGGCCGGTGGTCGACGACCGCTTGCAGACGAGCGTCCCCGGCGTCTTCGCCTGCGGCAACGTCCTGCACGTCCACGACCTCGTGGACCATGTGTCCGAGGAGGCCGCCGAGGCCGGGCGCCAGGCCGCGCTGGCCGCCGCCAGCCGCCGCCAGGCCATTCCCCTCCCCCAGCCGGAACCACCGAAGCCAATGGCCTCGCCAATGCCAGCGGCGGCGGCGGGGGCGGGGGCGGCCGAAGCGGCCATCGTCGTCCGCGCGGGCGATGGTGTCCGCGGCATTGTCCCGCAGCGCATCAGCCCGGCGGCGCTGACGGCGGCGCCGGTCAAACTGATGTTCCGGCCAACCGGCGTCCACAAAAACGCCGTGTTGGTGCTGGAAGCCGACGGCGTCCCGGTCCACCGGGTCAAAAAGCGCGTCCTCTCCCCCGGGGAAATGGTCGAATTGACCATCAAGCCGGATTTTTTTGCCGCCGTCAAGCCGGTTCGGGAACTCATCGTCCGCTGTGAAAACGCGTAATACCGCGCGGCGGCCGCGGTCCGGCGGGCGGTCTGCGGCGAGCCGGGTCATCACATCCCATCCAAGCCAATCTTTTCCCCTGATTATCCACTCACCACCATGAAACGCGAAATCACCTGCATCGGTTGTCCGCTGGGCTGTTCCCTGGAAGTGTCTCTTGCCGACGGCCAGGTCGTGGCCGTTGCTGGCAATGAATGCCCGCGGGGCGCGTCCTACGCCCGCCAGGAGTGCGTTCATCCGGAACGCATGGTCACGGCGTTGATTCCAGTGCCGGGGCGGACGACGCCGTTGAGCGTCAGGACGCAGCGGCCGATTCCGAAAGACAAGATCACGGCCTGCCTGCGCGTCATCGCCGCCGCCCGGCCATCCCTGCCCATTCGCATCGGCGACGTCATCGTCCCCGACGTCGCCGACACCGGCGTCGCTGTCATCGCCACCCGCGACCTGGCGTAACGCCAAAAGACGGGAAAACCCTACTACGCTATCGCCAGTGAATGATGACGCCCACGGATCGCGGCCGGCGGCCCCAAGTAGGCGCCCCAGGCCCTGGGGCGCCCAAGCGTCTTTTCGCCCAACGCGCGGCTCGGCGAATCGGCCACTGCAGCCTCCTGGAAAATTGCCATTCCAAGATAGGTGCGGCGAGCCAAGCCAAGCCCGGCCGCTGGGCTCCGGATTTTTGCCAAACTCCACGGATCGCGGCCGGCGGCCGCGACCTATTGTTGCCCGGCCGGCGTCTCCGCAAAAAAGCTGTTCAGGATCATGAGCATGGCATGGGTCTGATGCTGATGCACGTCAATGCGGACGACGGCGGAATCGCGCGACGCGCTGATGCCTCCGAACGACTCCGGCTTCACTCGCGGCAGGGACTTCAGCAAGGGATTGAAATCCTTGTAGGGGCCGCCGTACTGCAGCGTAATCAGCTGATTGATGATGCGTTCCGAGGTCTCCCGAAGCACGGCCATGCTTTCGGCGTCCTTGCGCACGCGGGCGACGCGCCAGGCGGCGACCAGGCCTTCAACGGCATAGGCGGTGTTGCCCTGCCGGTATTCGAGCTGATTGTCATACAGCAGCCACCAGGACATGGCCAGGGCGGCATCGGCCACCAGAGCGGCATGCGTTGTCCAGCCAGCCTCCAGATATTCGGCGCTGGCCATGCACCCCCACTGGTAAAACCCCTTGGTCAATTTCGTGTCGCCGCCGGGACGCCAGCAGACGACCGTGTATTTGGCGATCAGGCGCGGCAGGGCATGCTCGATTCTTGGCACCAGGTCCGTCCGGCCAAGATAGCGCGCGGCCTTGCAGTAGGCCAGCAGCGTCTCGCCGTCATAATACGGGCTGGCGACGGTCTCCCGAAAACCGCTCGGCGCATCGTACGACCGGGCCCAGGACCCGTCCGGCATTTCCATCGACTGCAAATAGGTGATGTTCAAATCGAGATAAGTCCGGTAGCGGTCCTTGAGTTCCTTCGGCAGCGAGGCTTCCTGGCCACGGAGGAATTCGATCAGACTGAGGCAGTACAGGGCGACCGTGCCGGTCTTGATGTTCTCCTCGCCGGGATAGACTACGGTCGATTCGCCGGTCGGCAAGACGGTCATGCTACGCGCAAAGAAATCAAGCCCGAGAACCACTCCCCGCCGGGTTGGCTCGTTGCCGCGGTCGCGGTTCAGACTGGCCAGCCCCCACAGGGCGCCGGCCTGACGGACCTGGTTGTCGTCCTCGTAGACTTCGTCGCTGGCCATGTCCTTGCCGTAGATGAAAGACCCGTCCGACTTTTGCTGATTAAGATAATACGCCCGGGCGGCTTCCAGAGAGTGGACCAGCGCTGTCCTGGTCAACGGCGGCGGCGACGGCTGCGTCTGCCAGTAGTCGCGCGCGGCATACGGCCGCAACAGGTCGCCGAGACGCTCCAAGTCATCGGCGCCGCGGCCGGACCAGACCAGCAGGAAAAAAAGCGGGGCGACGGCCTTGAACAGTACCTTCTGGCGCATGGTCATTCTCCGGGCCGGGGCCGGGCTACAAGTCGCCACTGGTCCGCAGCATCTGGCGATATTGGGTAAAGACATCCTCCCGGGCCAGAAATCCGGCCAGCCTGCCGTTGCCGTCCAGCACGGGGAGGTATTTCAGATTATAGGCGTCAAAATTGCTCATCGCCTTGGCCAGGTCGTCGTTTTCGAGCACGGCGCCCAGCGGCGGTTCCATCAGGTCGTCAATCAACAAGATACGGTGGACGCTCTGGTTCAACATGGCCAGCAGCACTTTTTCCATGTGCAGGACGCCGGCCAGCGAGCCATCCGGTCTGAGCACGGCAAAGACCTCGTCCCGCTGCTCATCGCGCTCGACGGCGCTGATCAAGGCGTCGATCGAGTCCGTCGGCGCCAGCGTCTGGTAGGTCGTGCGCAGGCAATCGCGAACCGGAATCCGGCGCAGGACCATGCCATCGCGGTCGTCGTCCAGGAGATGTTTCTCG
>JAKLHU010000390.1 GCA_022709995.1 Verrucomicrobiota bacterium
GAAGTCCGGCCGCAGGCAGCAGATCGGGGCCCGGACGACGTCCACCCCGCGCTGGCGGAGGAGGTCGGCGATGCGGATGGCGTTGGCCTGCATGTCGTCGTGGCGCGCTGGCGCCACGTCTTCGTAGAGTTTGATATATAAGGGCAGGAATCCGACTTTCATATGCTCTCCTCCCGGATTTTCTGGTCGAAGGCGGCCCGTTCGGTGGCGAACAGTGTCATGGCGGCGGCGGCCGGGGTGATTTTGCCGCGGACGCTGGGCAGGGGCATGCCCGGGCGGTGCAGGCGCGGGTTCGGGTTCCAGTCGTCGTGACGGTATTGGTCGCGGATGTCGCGGCGGCGGAAATCGGGGATGGCGAAGGTGGTGCTGTTTTCGAGCGCCGACCGGTAGCCGAGGATGCCGATGATGGTCATGTCGAGGGCGCGGTAGACATCCTGGAACGGCTGGGCGCCGGTGCGGATGGCCTGGGCAAAATGGAAGCTGGTGAAATAATCGCCGCCGCCGTGGCCGTGGCGGAGCGCTTCGCGGTGCTCGAGCGGGAAATTCGGATGGTACCATTCGTTGTGGCGTGGTTCGTTCGGGAAGTCGAACGGCTCCGTGTGCACGCGCAGGCGGGGGTCGCCCTGGGTGTATTCCATGGTGCCGCGGTTGCAGCAGATGCGGTAGCGCTGGCCGTGGTCGCGCAGATTGGTCCAGGGGAGCAGCTTGACGACGCTTTCATTGTCCATCTTGCAGATGAGCATGGCGCCGGAGTCGCCTTGGCGGAGGGAGTTGGTCATTTCCGGGTCGTCGTGGTCATAGGGGAAGATAAAGCCGTTGACGGTCACCGGCCGGGTTCCGGTGATGTACATGACCGGCCCCATCGAATGGGTGCAGTAGTATGTCGACGGCAGCCAGGAGCGCCAGTGGTCCAGGCCGCTGTAGAGGGTCACCATCTCCTTGGCGGAAATCGGGTGGACGTACTCGCCTTCGCCGTAGATGAATTTGCCGTATTTGCCGGAGTCGAAGAGCCGTTTCATCTCCTGGTTCTGGGCAAAGAACGGATAGTTCTCGGCCAGCATGTATATTTTGTCGCTTTTTTCGACGGCTTCGACGAGCTGGACGGCTTCCGCGAGGGTGAAGCAGGCCATGCATTCGCTCATGACGTGTTTTCCGGCGGCGAGGGCTTCGATCGCCGCCCAGGTGTGTTCGGTGGCGTAATTGGCCAGGACCACGGCGTCGATGTCGGTGGCCAGCATCTGGCGGTAATCCGTGAACGTCTGGCACGTGCCGCCCAGGCGTTTGTTGGTGTGCCGGAGGAGTTCTTCATTCTGGTCGCAGAGAGCCGTGATTTCCAGGCCGTTGGCCCGGGCGCCAAAGGCGAGGCTCAAGCCCCGACGGGCGCCGAAAACGCCGATTTTCAATGCGCTGGTCATGAGATTCCTTGCAGGTTGGGGGAGATGACAAAAAATGGACGGTGACGGATGATGCCGGGCGCGTCGTCAACGGGTGGCGAGCGCTGCCGCCAGGCGGGAAAACAGGTTGTGGGCGTTGCCGAAGAGGATGTCGTCCAAGTGTTGGGGCGGGGCGGTGTCGAGCAGGGCCCGCAGCTGTTCGTAGAAGAAGGTGGTGAATTCGATCGTGTGTTCGGTGTCGTAGATGGCGGTGCCGATGCGGACGTCCTCGGCCATGAGATACGCGTACTGGTGGTTGATTTCGACGGATTTGCCGCGCAGGAAGGCGATCGGCGCGTCGGAGCCGAACAGGATGCGCCGGGCTGGAAAATGGTCGAAGGTGTATTTCAGCACTTCGGGGTGGTTGACCATGGCGGTGTCCAGCCAGGCGTTGGGGCATTCGGCGAGGCGGTCGAGCTGGCCGACGACGTTGCGGAAAAAATAGGCCCTGCCGATGTGGGCGAAGATGAAGGTGGCGTCGGGGCAGCGCTGGCATAGTTCGGTCATTTGCCGCTGGTTGACCGGGTCGGCCAGGCGTCCGGGCCGGGGGATGTGCAGGGTCACGGCCAGGCCCAGGCGGTTGATCAGCTCCAGCTGGCCGGTCGAGAACAGGTCCATAATTTCGACGTCGTCGGGTTTTTTGCCGGTGTGTTCGGCGGCGTAGTTGAGGTAGGGTTTGCAGCCGATCAGGCGGCCGGAGGCGAGCCGCCGTTGCACTTCCTCGGGGGAATCGGCGGGGGAGAGCAGCGTCATGGCGAAGACGGTGACATTGTCGGCCGGGGGCGCGACGTCGCGGCGGGCCATGGCGTGCGGGGTGCCGAAGCAGTTGAGGGAGACCTGCTGTTCCGGCAGCAGTTCGGCGACCAGGTCGCGCCATTGCGACAACGAGAAGGCGCCGCCAAAGCGCTGGTAGCAGTTTTTCGGCGGGAAGGCGAAATCGGCCGGGAAGGCATCGTGGTCAAAGATGTGGACGTGGGCGTCAAAAATCCGGCGCGGCAGTCTGGGATTGAGCTCGTCGCGATAGATGACGGCGTCGTTGGGAGTCAGGAAAGACATGGTTGCAGGTCCCGGTTGAACGTGATGAGGTTGCGGTTGTCGAACTGGAGGGTCTGGCAGAGCGTCTGCCAGCGCGCCGGCATGTCGTCGTCATACAACCAGGGTTTCCAGCCCAGTTTCAAGTACATGTTGACGGCTGGCAGGCGCCAGTCGTCGGTCTTGAGGGCGAACTTCTGATAGCCGTGTTTGGCCAGGTGGTGCATGGCGGCGAGGCTGACGGCTTTGCCGAGCTGCCGGCCGCGATAGGCCTCGGCCGTCATCACCCAGCCGAGGCAGCCCAGTTCGGGATGTTCGGCGTCGTCGGTCTTTTCGGCGGCGGCGGAGGCCGCCAGCGCCCCGGTGGCCGCGTCGACGGCGAGAAACAGGCCGCCGGGCAGGGCCTTGGCGAGGTCGGCCGCCGTCGCCGTCTCGGCCGCTCCAGCCTGGAAAATGATGTCGCCGCGCTTGATGTCGCGCAGGCCCAGCATGCGCAGGTGCACCTTGTTCTTCATGCCCGCCATGCGGGGGATGATGGGACCGAAGGTGATCTTCTCGACCAGCAGGTGGTCGCCGATCTGGAGCGTGTCCTCCAT